>NZ_VHTC01000002.1:0-205521 GCF_013048685.1 Vibrio sp. A8-1 | reverse complement strand
AAAATATCGAGTTCGCACATCTTGTTGTCTGGTTATTGATTTTTTGCGAAACCATTTGATCATACGACAAGATGTGTATCTACCTTAACTTGATGATTTTTATCAAAATCATTAGGGGATTCCTCAGGGCAAAGCAGCGATTAATAAGATAAGAGATTGAAAAATCTTAATACCGCTAGTTTCTGTTAGGATGGTTTATAATGTGATCTTCCCAATCAATAACATCGATTTCATAAACAACCTGATTACGGACACTTTGCCCTGCCGCATGCATCGCTGCTTTCGACCCCGTGATCAAAGGATGCCATTCAGGTAACGGCTGCTGATCCGCGAGTAACCGATAAGCACAGGTATCAGGTAGCCAATGAAATTCCGCTATCTTGTCTCGCGTAAGTTTTAAACACTCTTCGCCAGATTGAAAACGGTTAGGATAGTCTTTGCATGAACAGGTATCGCTATTGAGCCAACTGCAAGCAACATTGGTGTAATAGACTTCATCACTGTCTTCATCCATGAGTTTATGCAAACAACATTTACCACAACCATCGCATAGCGATTCCCACTCCGCTTCGGTCATTTGTTCTAAAGATTTACGTTGCCAAAATGGGATATTCATGAGGGTTTACTGCCTAGTTACGATTTCAGCCGGGTGTTATACCTTTCCCGTTTATAAACTGCAAGGTCACAAGGTAATAATTTCGCTGCTGAGAAAGAAAAGATCTGCTAGGATCAGCGCCCGCATTAAACGGGTAATCATCGAAAGGTATAAAATGGACTGTCGTCTCGGTTGTGGCGCATGTTGTATTGCACCCAGTATTTCTTCAGCTATCCCAGGTATGCCCAGCGGTAAGCCTGCAGGAGTGCGTTGTATTCAGCTTAATGAGGACAATCTATGCAAACTCTTTGGTAAACCAGAAAGGCCAACCGTCTGCCACCACTTCAAACCTTGCCCTGTCGTTTGCGGTGACAGCAATCAACAAGCTTTACAAAATCTAATCGAGCTAGAGCAACTAACCTGAATAACAACAAAGAAAAGAGTGAAAAGATAAAAACCTCAAAACAAAGCTAATCGGTCTGTTTCGAGGTTCTCAAAGGTAGGCAGTGGGAACTAAAAGGTCGTATTAAACTTTTGTCTTCCCAGTAGCGAGTGGGATAATGTTGTTCCATCGACCAATTCTAATTCTCCACCAACAGGAACACCGTGTGCAATGCGACTGGCACTGACCTGATGCTCATGACATAACTCTGCAATATAATGTGCCGTCGCTTCCCCTTCTACCGTAGGGTTGGTAGCGAGAATGACTTCAGAAATACCACCTTTTTGCAGTCGAAAATCCAGCGTATCAAGACCGATATCACTAGGACCAATACCATCTAACGGCGATAAATGTCCCATCAGTACAAAATAACGCCCTGAGAATTGTCCCGTGGCTTCTAATGCTGCAATATCCGCAGGACTTTCAACGACGCAAAGTTGGCCATTTTCTTGTCGTTTCGGATTACGACAAATATCGCACACTTCTTGTTCAGTGAACGTTCGACACTCAGCACAATGTCCCACTTCGACCATGGCTTGATTCAGCGCTTCCGCTAACTGCAAGCCACCTTTTCTATCTCGCTGTAACAAATGAAAGGCCATACGTTGCGCTGACTTGGGGCCAACCCCAGGTAAACAACGTAAGGCCTCCATCAAATGCTCCAGCATATGACTGGTTCGCATTACTAACCTACTTATTGATTAGAATGGCATTTTCATACCTGGTGGTAATTGCATACCCCCAGTGACAGCGGCCATTTTATCTTTTTGTGTTTCTTCCACACGACGAGCGGCATCATTGAACGCAGCTGCAATCAAATCTTCCAGCATCTCTTTGTCATCTTCCATTAAACTTTGATCAATCTCAACGCGACGTACGTTATGACTGCCAGTAATGGTCACTTTTACTAATCCAGCGCCAGATTCACCGACCACTTCCATACTAGCGATTTCTTCTTGTAGCTTTTGCATACGATCTTGCATTTGCTGGGCTTGTTTCATTAAGTTGCCCATACCGCCTTTACCAAACATAGATTATCTCTCTGGTTTTATTCAATTGTTCTACGATAAGTGGGGGTGAAAATAGAAAATCTCAACCCCACTGGTTAAACTGGCCTCACGCTGTCATGATCAAGCTGAGCATGAAAACGTCGCTCAATAAATTGTACATTGGTATCTTGTTTCAAACTTTCTAGCGCCTGAGTGAGCTTTGCTTGATAAAGACGTTCTCTCAGCTCAAGCGGTGTTTCACCGGATTCACCAATATGAATACTTAAATGACACTCTTCTTGTAATTGGTCATTGAGGGCTTGTAAAAGTTCACTCTGAGCCTTATCGGTATTCAAATGAGCATGAGAAGGACGAAGCGTCAGCTCAATATGGGTTCCCTGCTTATGAAATGTTGAATTCAAGGCAAGTTGTTCCACTAATTTAGCAGTCTCTAACTGAGAGATCAGCTTGGCCCATGAGTCCTGCTCCGCGGCTTCAATGATCAATTTCTCGATCATCTCTGGTGTTTTTTCGTGCTCTAACGCTCGCTTGATTTGTGTGGGCGTCAATTCATTGTGAGTGGATTGACTGGCACTCTCTACCGTACTGGTTGATGGCCGCCATTGATAAACGGACTCTTGCTCGGTTGGCTCTTGATGAGATATCAAAGACTCATTCGGCGGTATCGGCGTTGAAGTCGATTGAGCTCGCTGTGCTACACGATCTAAAATCGAAGTCGGCTTTGCAGATACCGCATCAGGCTTTTTTACTGGCGTACTTTTCGGAGTCAGCCCTTGCCGCTGAGAGCGCAACTGATGACGTAACCCGGCGACAGGTGGAACAACAACCGCTTGTTCTTGTGCTCGCGTCTCTGGCTGAACAACTGGCGGCTCTGGCTCTTTCATCGCGGGTTGAACATTCACTACCTGAGGTTGAGGTGATGTTGCCGGTGCAGTCACTGGACCCTGCATTTGAGCAACCGAACGCTGAGCTGTGTTATCAGAAACCGGTTCGGCGGTTGGCATTACTAAGCTATGACTCACCGTAACCGACGTTGGTCGAAACGCCATCATACGTAGTGCAACCATTTCAATACCAATTCGCGCCGTTGGAGCCAACGGAAGATCCGCCCGCCCTTTTAATACAATTTGATAATAGAGTTGCACGTCTTGTGGGGCTAGTATTTTAGCTAAATGTTCAATAGCATCGGCATCAGGCTGAGCTTTATCAACGCTACTGGGTAAGGCTTGGCACATAGCAATACGATGCAACTGGGTTGCTAATTGCTGGAGCAATCCATCCCATTCAACCCCATTACTGGCTAATTGTTCAATACACGCCATCATGCTCTGCGGTTGCTGGCTACTGATCGCTTGTAATAAATGCAATGCTTGATCGGTATCCAGTGTACCGAGCATATGCGAAACCACGCTGTGTTCGATAACACCGTTACCGAGCGCAATAGCCTGATCGGTTAAACTTAACGCATCGCGCATACTGCCATCCGCGGCATGCGCGATCATGGCGAGTGACTTACTATCGCTGTTTACATTTTCGGCTTGCAATACATGTTCAAGCTGTTGCCGAATATTCTCAACACTGATCGGCTTAAGATGAAATTGTAGACAGCGTGATAAAATCGTAACCGGTAATTTCTGTGGATCCGTCGTCGCCAGCAAAAATTTGACGTACTCTGGTGGCTCTTCTAATGTCTTCAGCAAAGCATTAAAGCTATGCCGAGAAAGCATATGAACTTCATCGATCAAGTAGACTTTAAAGCGTCCGCGCGCCGGCTTGTATTGGACGTTATCAAGCAGCTCACGAGTATCTTCAACTTTGGTGCGCGATGCGGCGTCAATTTCTAATAAATCAACAAAACGCCCCTGATCGATCTCTTTGCAGGTCGCACATTGACCGCAAGGGGTAGCGGTAATGCCTGTTTCACAGTTTAAGCCCTTGGCAAATAAACGCCCAATCGTGGTTTTTCCCACGCCACGAGTACCACTAAATAAATACGCATGATGCAAACGATTCTGCGTTAGTGCATTTTCTAAAGCGGTTAATACGTGAGCTTGCCCTACCACCGCTTTAAATGTGTTAGGACGCCATTTTCGTGCTAAAGCAAGATAACTCATGAAACCTTCCGTTATGGATATTTAGTGACCGTCAAACTCACAAATGCTGTACACATCTAACCCTAAAGCTTCAAGACGTTTATCACCACCGATTTCCGGCAGGTTAATCACAAATGCAGCGTGTTGAACAACACCACCTAATTGACGAATAAGCTGTGTTGTCGCCTCAATCGTGCCACCAGTAGCCAGTAAATCGTCGACAACTAACACTTTATCGCCTGGTTTGATGGCATCGACGTGAATTTCTAACGTATCCGTGCCATATTCTAAATCGTACGATTGGGCGAGCGTTTTACGCGGCAGCTTTCCAGGTTTACGAACAGGAACAAACCCTACCCCAAGCTCTAAAGCCAATGGCGCTCCAAACAAAAATCCACGCGCTTCCGTACCCACCACTTTGTTGAACCCCATGGCTTGATATTTTTCAACCAACAAACGAATGGTGGCTTGATAAGCGACAGCGTCTTCCAACAAACTGGTGACATCGCGAAAGAGAATCCCTGGCTTTGGATAGTCAGCAATGGTTTTAATGCTAGATTTGATAAGAGTAAGAGTTTCGGTTGTCATAGCTACATTAACTTCGATTGATTGACCATGATAAATATCACCATGATCTAGAATGAGAATTTATACGTGCACATCAAACTGCACGTCGATTAAAAAGCAAAAGCCCACTCGAAGAGCGGGCACACTTCCCAGTAATGCTAGTGATTTTCTTGTTGGTTAGCAACCAACTCATACGTAGGTAAGCGAAGAAACCAACTAAGCAGTATCACTAATAATCCCAAAAGCATTATTTTTAACCACATTAGAGGAACAATAGCAATAGACAAAGCAAAGCTCGCCATCATGCATAAAGCACCTCGCCATTTTACTCGTTTCGAGATGGCGCGATTCTGTTGCCAATTAAGTAACATTGGCCCTAGTGTAGCATGCCGATGTAACCATAAGTGAAACCTAGGGCTACTACGCACAAAACAAGCGCTAGCGAGCAATAAAAATGGCGTGGTTGGCAGCAGGGGTAATACCACACCCAGAAGGCCAAGTGCTACGCTAAGGCCACCAACAACATTGAGTAAAACATGACGAATATTGATGATGGGCCTCGCTGAACATTGAGTGAATATACCATCGGTAGAGGCTGTTAACTCTTATTACCTTGATAAATATCTAATGTAAAACTACTGGAACCAAGACAACTGATCGATACTTGACAAGCACTTTGGATAGGTAAGTCTTTGGTAATGAAGTTCTTTAAGCAATTATCCCCTAATTTCACACCGGGAGCAATTGACTGAGAGAGATAACCATTAGACCAATGGCATGCTAATCCCGCAGGTAAAATGGACAAAGTCTTATCGGTCAAATCAGCAATACCAAATAAGGCACAAACAGGCACGCCACCTTCAGAGCACTCGATACCTCGTTCAAAGATTTCGGCCAGATCTTTTAAATCAGCGCTGAAACTACGCAAGTTACGCAAATAGTCATTAAATAAAGCGCGGATCAATAATGTACTCGCGACCCCTAGTTGCTGATCACTCGACGAATCAACGATGTAAAAAGCAAACTGTCCATTGATTAACCAAGCGTAATCAAACACTAATGGCATGGCTTCTGTCGACTGTAATAATCGGTAGCTGCACTTCCAAGCACCTTGTGAAGTGTCATTATCGGGCAACAGTGCTTGTAGTAACTCTCTGGCCGTATTGGGGTTTTCTCGTAAATGCTCAAGATGCCAATGCAACTCTTGCTCTTCAGGAAGCTCGCCGCCACCGTCGACTCGAAACCACTGGCTCGAAAAGTCACGTTGATCATTAAGATGATGCATCGCATCTTCTAATGTATTTTCAATCGCGCAACTGAGATTTTCATGATTACCAATCGGTTTGGGTAAAAAATCTTTGATGCCATAGCGAAGCACTTTGGCCACATCCGACATTTCTCCCGTGGCTGACACGACAATCATTGGCAACGATGGATACTCCAAACTTACCTCTTCAACAAACTCAATACCGTTTAATACAGGCATAGAAAGGTCGCACAGTAATAAATCTGGCTCGTTTGAACGTAGCTTTTTCAATCCATCTAAGCCATCTTTAGCTTCAACGACTTTATACCCTTTAGCGGCCAGATAACCACTGGTCACTCGCCTGAAAATAGGGTCATCATCAACCAGCATGATCATTTTCTCTTGGCCAGCATTACCGTCCGATAGATTCCTAGCTTTAATGTAATCTTTATACATAGCACCTACTCCACTATGTGCTCACGATTCGTATGATTAGCTCATCAATCTCCATCAATGCTCAGGCTACCTAGCACCCATTTAAGCTACCTGATTGATTAGCCATGACTCACCGACGTTACCTGATTCATCTTCTACCAAACCCTACGAATAACATCGTGTACTTGCTCATTAAAAATAGTCTTGAAACGACATTTATACAAATATTCCACTTTTTATCTGCATCACATACTATATGTATGATTTACGAGATTTTACTGGTAAAAATAACCAGCCAGATACCATGCATAAATACGATAATTTACAAAATTAGTTACCATAACGCTAATCAATCTATCATTAGATGAACAAAAAAATAGAGCGAGTCGACAAATCGTTCTACAAGTTGATATGACTCAAGCCTTACTTGCTGATATCCGTATAAATTAACTAAAACGGTAAAATAATGTGTCAGGAACAATGAAATTAGATGACTTAAACCTTTTTCGACTGGTTGTTGAACACGGCAGCTATACCGCGACCTCGCGTAAAACCATGATCCCGGTTGCGACAATTACCCGACGCATTCAAGCTTTGGAGGATTCCTTAAATTTAAGATTGCTCAATCGGCACGCTCGAAAGCTGACTTTAACTGAAGCTGGGGAACGTTTTTTCAGAGATTGTTCACCGTTACTACAACGTTTAGCCAGCATGGCGGAAGCGATCACTGATGAATGTCGTGGAGCATCAGGCACAATTCGACTTTCCGCACCAGAGAATTTAACCAAGCGGATGATGATGCCGATGTTTAACGCCTTTATGCATCAGTATCCAGATATTAATCTTGAATTAACGACCAGTAATCATGCCGTTCAACTCGACCCTACCGAATGGGACGTTATTTTCCGAGTCGGGCCACAACGTGATTCCAGTTTGATCGCCAGAAAAATCAGTGAAGTTAAAGACATTTTAGTCGCCAGCCCTCTCTATCTAGCCAAACATCCCACACCCACTCACGCTGAACAACTCAGCCAATATTCCCTATTGAAAGGCGATCCATTACTCAAATGGCAACTGTGTAATGATAAAGGGGAAACGTGCATCAATAACGATGTGGGAAGGTTTCAAGCCAGTACCCTCAACGTGGTGCGCAGCGCTTGTTCGGATGGATTAGGTATTACTTTAATGCCTGATGTGATGTTAAAAGAATTTCTTGCAGATGGTAGTTTGGTGCGCGTCTTACCCGACTGGAGTGCTAACCCGCGAGACATTTATATGCTGTACAATCATAAAGATCATTTACCAGAAAAAGTCCGTCTATTTATTGATTTTGTTATTGCTTATCACATCCACTGATCGATGGTTAGAAATAAAGAGGAGAGTGGCGATTGACCACTCTCCTCTTTTTTCAGTTGTTAATCGAGCATCGCTTATGAGTAGAAACGCTTACCTACACTCGCTCGAGTAATTAACGCATCGCACGGTGCGAAATGGTCACCGTATTTTTGAGCGTGTTGCTTCATTTGCTCAATCAGTTTATCCAAACCAATTTGATCCATATAGCGGAAAGGGCCACCAAGGAAAGGAGGGAAACCAATCCCAAAAATCGCCCCGATATCGCCGTCACGTGGCGAGTGGATAATCCCCTCATCCAAACAACGAACCGCTTCATTGAGCATCGGTAACACACAACGCATGGCAATCTCTTGCTCATCCCACTTTGATTCTGGAGTTAGATTCAACAATTTGTAAACTGACTTATCGACCTCTTTTTTCTTGCTGCCTTTTTTGTAACTGTAGAAGCCTTTGCCTGTTTTTCGTCCTTTACGATTATCGTTTAATAAAACCTCAAATACGTCCGGTCCCTTAAAACGCGGCCCAAGCTCATTAACCAAAATAGGCATAATTTTTGAGCCAACATCGATCCCTACTTCATCCAATAACGTAATTGGCCCAACGGGGAAACCAAAGTTCAGTAACGCTTTATCGATTTTTTCTATCGTTTCTCCAGCCATCAGTACATTAGCCGCTTCATTCATATAAGGAGCTAGAATACGGTTAACATAAAAACCAGCGCGATCTTTGACTACGATCGGGGTTTTGCCCTGTTTTTTCGCTAACGCCACCACGGTCGCTATCGTTTCAGATGACGTCGTGCTATGTGGGATCACTTCGACTAATGGCATCTTTTCAACCGGACTAAAATAATGTAGGCCGACGATATTTTCTGGCCGAGTGGCTTTTTCGGCAATCTGCCCAATCGGTAAAGAAGAAGTATTGGTTGCAAAAATAGTACTAGGCTGAGCGTGTTGCTCGACATCGGCCACCATCTGCTGTTTAAGCGCCAAATCTTCAAAGACCGCTTCGATAACCACGTCCGTTTGCTGAAAACCTCTAAAATCGGTACCACCAGCCAATTGCATCATGCTATTTTGCAGTTGCGCTTTACTGATGATTTTGCGTTTACGCTGCTTCTCAAATAGACCGTAGTTATAGCTCAAAGCATTAAGAATGCCGTCGTTAGAAACATCTTTAATTCTGACCGGCAGTTTTGCTTTAGCCACGCTAACATGGCTGATCCCCGCCCCCATTAAGCCGCCACCTAACACGCTAACGTGTTTGACTGACTTAGGCTCAGCATCACTACCGTGCTCTTTTTTCATTTCCGTGGTAGCAAAAAATATCGAACGTAATGCTTTAGATTCATTGGTCATCACCAACTCACCAAAGCGTTTCGCTTCTTGCTCCAAACCTGCTTTCAACCCTTTATTCAGTCCATGCTCAATGACTTCTAAAATGGCCTTAGCCGCTGGATAATTGCCGCGCGTTTTCTGTTCGGTTTTTTTGCTCGCTTGGTCAAAAATAATTTTGCGGCCAAGGCCCGTATTAGCAAGCAGTTTTTCTTTTAAAGATGGTTTAGCTTGGCGACGTTTCTTACTATTGTCACCGACAAAACGTAACGCCACTTCTAATAAGACACTCTGAGGCACGCAAGCATCAACGACGCCTAGTTTATAAGCCTTTTTAGCGCGCAGTTGTTTACCGGTCAAAATTAAATCTAACGAAGGAAGTAGACCTATCAAACGAGGTAAACGCTGCGTTCCCCCCGATCCGGGCAGTAAACCCAACATCACCTCAGGTAAACCTAAACGTGTTTTATCATCATCCGTACACACACGATAATCACACGCCAGTGCCAGCTCTAATCCTCCGCCTAAGCAAGGGCCATGAATCGCAGCCACAACAGGGAATGGTAAGTCTTCTAGCTGTTGGAACATCTGCTGTCCTCGCGTGGCTAAGGCCTGTGCTTCTTGAGCAGAAGTGCAGGCATCCAGCATTCGAACATCCGCACCGGCAATAAAGTTATCTGGCTTTAACGAATGGATGACTAAGCCTTTAAGCTGTTTTTTCTGTTCATTAAGCTGCTTAAATACCGCCAACATCTCATCGGCAAATGCGGCCTGAAGAGTGTTCATTTTTTCACCGGGAACATCAATCGCGAGCCAAGCAATGTGCTGCTCATCAATCGTTAAGTGAAATGCTTTTGCCTCGCTCATTATTCAACCTCCAAAATCATTGCCGCACCTAAGCCACCAGCGGCACAAGCAGTATTCAATGCTAGCCCACCACCACGACGTTGTAATTCACGCAAGGTTTGCGTGATCATTCGCGCTCCCGTCGCCGCAAAAGGGTGACCATAAGCAATCGAACCACCAAGCACATTGAATTTATCCATATCAATTTCACCAATCGCTTTACTGCGGCCCAAGTATTGCTGAGCAAAACTATCGCTAGCGAACATTTTCACATTGGCTAAGGTCTGCGCCGCAAACGCTTCGTGCATATCGATTAATGTTAAATCTTTCAGTTCGATCCCAGCTCGCTCTAGCGCTAATGGCGTCGCGAAGGAAGGCCCCATCAACATATCTTTTTCAACGCCAATCGCCGAAAATGCATAAGAGCGAATGTAGCCAAGAATATCCAAGCCCAGCTCTTTGGCTCGCCCTTCACGCATTAACAGAATGGCCGCCGCACCATCAGTGAGCGGCGTACTGTTAGCCGCGGTCACACTGCCATATTGGCGATCAAAAGCGGGGCGAAGCTTAGCGTAACCTTCTAAAGTAGAATCAAAACGCACATTATTGTCTTTATCGAGCCACTTTTTATAAGGCTCAGGGAAAGCGGTCATCACCTCACCGGCTATCTTGCCTTCATTCCATGCTTGGGCAGCCAAGGTGTGAGAACGATGCGCTAAAGCATCTTGATCCGCGCGTGAGATACCATGCGACTTCGCCATTTGCTCGGCGGTCTGTCCCATCGATAACCCTGTCGAATATTCGGCAACGGCAGGCGGAACTGGCATTAAATCTTTAACCGATAATGACTTTAATACGTTGAATTTTTGGCTGAGTGTTTTCGTTTTACTGAGCGCTAATAAGCTTGCTGCCAGTTTTTTAGAAACGCCAATCGGTAAAACGGAAGAGGAATCCGCGCCACCAGCGATGCCAATATCGATAGTACCAGCCATAATGCTTTCAGCGACGTTAACCGCAGATTGAAAACTGGTTGCGCAAGCACGCGTCACACTGTAAGCGTCCGTATGAATATTCATCCCCGTGCCTAGCACAATTTCCCGAGCAATATTGGGTGCTTCTGGCATCTGAACCACTTGGCCAAAAACCAACTGTTCGATGAGTTGTGGATCAATGTCGGTTCGAGTGAGCAGTTCATTAACCACCATCTTGCCTAAATCTATCGCGGGTACTTGCGCAAACTCCGTACTTTGACGTGCAAAAGGGGTACGAATACCTGCAACAATAGCAACACGCTCTCCTGAGCGTGTTCTGACTTCCTGCTTGCCCATTATTTCTCCTTAGAATAAGAGGTCTGACCTGAGAAGCATTGTAATCAAATTGTTACATCAATCAAACAACTGTTTAAATAAACGTGATTGCGGCAGCGAAAGCAAGCAAAAAAAAACCACACAAAGCTGTGTGGTTGGAATGTTATACAAAGCAATTAACCTAAGCCAATTGAAATAATCAGTTTCCTGATTAGGAGAAAGTAAAGTCAGCCTTCAAAAGGAAGTGTCATCTTGCTCAACATGTTAGCTACTAGAGCTAACGAGATGACAAGAGGTAATATAGCGACTTAAACAAAGCGTAGTTTGCATTAGATCAAGTTTATGCTGGTTTAGCCCACCAATACCGGCGAAAAATTGTCCTAGATCAATTTTTTTCGAGTTATCACCTTGTGTAACACAAGGCAGTAACAGCCAAATAAGCGCCATTTTAATAGAGCCAAAACTCTACTTTTAACTTTTTATTTACAATTTAATGCCAAATTGCTAGCAATTTTAAAGATTTAATCGCGCCTTAGACAATGGTCGGATTTCTATCTCCTATACTTGCGACTAGTATCAGCCAGCCACTGAGCTTTTGCTCAACACAACGCCCATTAGAGGCGATATAACAAGGAAAAAGCACCATGAACAAGACGCGTCTGTTTAAAAAGTCACTGCTTGCTGTGACCATCTCTCTCGCTACTCAACAAGCTATGGCCGCCGGCTTTCAGCTTAACGCTCAATCAGCAACAGGCCTTGGCCGTGCGTTTGCCGGTGATGCCGTAATTGCCGATAACGCCGCCGTAATGTCACGTAACCCTGCCGCGATGGCTCTCTTTGACAAAATGGAGCTATCACTCGGTTTTGAAGCCATTATAACTGATATACGTGTTAAAAATGGAACCTATCAATCGCTCCCAGGTACACCATTTGCACAATCCAGAGATGCTAATTACGATGATGCTGGTGGTACTTCCATTGCGCCTAATATTCATTTGATCGTCCCAGTCAACGAGCAATTCGCTTGGGGGGTAAACGCCTATTCTAACTTTGGCACTCGTACCGATTTTGGCTCTAACTACGCTGGTGGTGAGTTCGGAGGGGAAACAGAAATTCTTAGCGTCAACTTTGGCGTTTCCGGCTCCTATCGCATTGACTCACAATGGAGTATTGGCGCAGGGCTTGATCTGATTTACGGTCAAGGAACATTAAAGCGCTCATTTCGTAACGATATCTACACTGGCCCTGTGGTGGATCAAACTACAGGTATGTTAAATGCTCTAAATGGCCGTAGTATCGTTGACATAGATAAAGCAGATGGCTTCGGGGTTGGTTTTAATATCGGTACCGTTTATGAATTGGATGAGAATAACCGCTTTGGTCTTTCTTATCGTTATAGCCCAACCATAACAGCTAAAGATGGCGATAAAGAAATCAAGTTACCGTTACCAGATATGGCCGAGTTTTCTGGTTACCACCGCATAGACAATACCCCCTTTGCTGTCCACTATAGTGTGCAATACATTGGTTGGAGTGCTTTTGATACTTTGGAATTTAAGAACCAAAATATCGATGAAAAAGATTATCAATGGAAAGACGGTTGGCACTACTCTATTGGCGGTACTTACTTCCTAAACCGCGATTGGACACTGCGTGCCGGCTATATGTACGATACCAGCGCGCAAGATAAAATCACCTCAATTTCAGTACCGGATTCCGATCGTCAATGGTTATCAGCGGGCTTCACCTATCAAATTGATGACAAGTCTAATTTTGACTTTGGCTTTACTTACTTAATGGGTAAAGATGTAAAGGTTGATGAAACAATTAACAATCCGACAACGGGCCAAACTATTTCGACAATTTCTGCGACTACCAAAGCAGATGCAATCTTAGTCGGCTTACAATATAGCCGTAGCTTCTAAGTTTAACTTAATTCAAACACGTATCTTAATGGGCTGAATCATCAGCCCTTTTTTTATTTATTCACCTCACATGTGCTCTTTTAAGCTTACAGCTGTGCTTAAAAAGGGCAGTTACATCCTACATCTGTTCGCTGAACTTTCACCCCACCAGAACACTAACCAGATTAATAGGTAAGTTAATAATAGAAAATCGATATAAAACTCTAAATATTGATGATTTATTGTTTTTATTTGTTAAGGCGACTCGCTATCTTTACACTTTTCGCCACTATTGACTAACCATTTCAGCGAACATAACCATGAACAATAATCAAAAAACGTTATCGATAGCCGTTGCGTTCGGCTTAATGGGACTACCAACCTACGCTCAAGCAGCGGGATTTCAACTAGCAGAATACTCAGCGACGGGCCTTGGTCGAGCGTACGCGGGTGAAGCAGCCATGGCTGACAATGCTGGCTCACAATGGCGTAACCCTGCGATGTTAACCTACCTGCCTGGCACGCAATTTTCTGCTGGTGCGATTTACGTTAACCCCAATATTGATGTTAATGGCACAGTGACTCATACCAATTTGGGCCAAACCAGCGCGACGGCAAAAGATTTCGCCCATGACGCTATCGTCCCAAATGCTTATTTCTCTCATCAATTGAATGACCGGACCTTTTTAGGTTTAGCTATCGGCACCAATTATGGAATGGAAACCGAGCTACCTAACTTTGCTGCTAGCCATTTTGGCGATCAGGCGAAAATCATCACCGCCGAAGCGAACGTTAACCTCGGCTATCAACTGACCGACGCAGTCAGTGTCGGGGCTGGTGTACGCTATGTGATCGGTGAAGGTCATTTTGGGGCCAGTGTGCCGGAAAAAAATATCGTTGGAATGGATGGAACAAACCCAATAAAGGCACCTCAAGGGACTATTTTAAAGTATATGGAAGGGGACGATACCAGTTGGGGCTGGCAGGCTGGTACCGCTTGGCAAATCAACCCAAATCATCGAGTGGCTTTTACCTATAAATCACAAGTCGTGATGGACTTTGATGGTCATGCTGAAGGGATCCCATACGGAAAACACAAACCGGGGCAACTCGCTGTGACTTTACCAGCGACGGCAGAGCTAGCTAGCTTTCACCAATTAACCGAACAATGGGCATTGCACAGTAGTATTAATTGGACGGATTGGAGTAGCTTTGATCAATTGGTGGCTAACTTTCATGATGGCACTCCTAATGACTTAATTAAGTTAGAAAACTGGAAAGATAACTACCGTTTTGCATTAGGGACCAGCTACGCTTGGGATCAAGATTTGACCCTACGTGCAGGCATTGCCTATGACTTATCCGCAGTAAGTACAAAATATCGTACAGCGACCATTCCAGAAACCGATCGTACTTGGTTAAGTATTGGTGCGGGCTATCGAGCCACGAAACAACTGACCCTTGATGCTGGCTTTACCTATATTTTTGCTAAAAAAGCTTCGCTGTATGAGCCTCGCGATGGATCCGACGACCAAGCCGCAGCGATTGGCGGCGCGTTTGCTGGAGAAGTGACCGGACACGTATGGTTAGTCGGTGTGCAAGCCAGCTATGCTTTCTAAACTTAAGTAATATTAAACCGTTAGTATAGCGATGCTGTTTAAGCACAAAGAGAAAGACTGAGGCAAAAGCCTCAGTCTTTGATTGGCAAGCAAAGGAGTTCATTGAATCGTTATTGTTGTTACTTTTTTACCATAGTGCTCCTCAGCCCGTTCTGCCACTGATTTTAAAAAATCTTCTTACACTCTGTAATTCCTCAACTATTTATGAAAACGATGAATTTGTTAATTACAAAAGCATCCAGCGATTTCAAAATTCTTTGTATTAGCCACTATCACGGTAACGAACAGGATGAATGCTTTCAGTAGAAAGCGATGAAAGACTTACGCTATGATGTGGTTCATTATTTTTCTAAAAAGAGCTCAACATAATGTCTAGTGAAAACATCAAGCAACAGCGTCATCAACAACGCCAACAAAAAGTAAAAGAACAGGTTGATGCACGGATTGCCAATGCTCAGCAAGAAAAAGGCTTATTGCTGGTGATCACTGGCAATGGTAAAGGCAAAAGCACATCAGGCTTTGGCACCATTGCACGCGCCGTCGGCCACGGTAAACAGTGTGCTGTTGCACAATTTATCAAAGGCACATGGGAAAATGGGGAACGTAATTTACTTGAAAAACTTGGTGTCGAGTTCCAAGTCATGGCGACAGGCTTTACCTGGGATACGCAAAATAAACAAACCGATACCGAAGCCGCTCAACAAGTATGGCAAGAGTGTCGACGCATGCTTAACGATGAATCCTTAGATGTCTTACTGTTTGACGAGCTGACTTATATGGTGAGCTATGGCTATCTTGATCTTGATGAAGTGGTTGAAGCGTTACAACAACGCCCCCCTATGCAATCCGTGATCATCACGGGACGTGGCGCTCATCGAACACTTATCGAACTCGCAGATACCGTCTCTGAAGTCAAAAACATCAAACATGCTTTTGATTCAGGCGTCAAAGCCCTAAAAGGCGTCGATTGGTAGTCGTGGATCACCCAATAAAAAAGCTGGAGTTATCCAGCTTTTTTAGACATCAATGAGCCTTTAACTCAAGGTTACCACGCTTAGCGTCGCAATAACCCTCTCAAGGCATCCACCGCTTGTTTCGCTTCTTCACCTTTCACTTTATCACCGAGCTTCTCAATACCGCGGTCAATCTCCTTTTGCGCTCTTTGCTTAAGCAGATCATCAAACACCAATCGGTATCTTGGTTCAGTCCATTGGCCAGAAATATGAATCGGGATAGTGACGTCTCGCAACTCGTCGATATCTTTACCGCCTTGCCCTTTCAGCGTCCCAACAATGGATGTGCGAACCACAAAATCAACCGTTTCGTTTAAGTAATTGGCTTTACCTTCACCACGAATTCGTAATAACGGCGATTGCATCGCTAAATTATTGGTCGACACTTCACCCTTATTCAGTTGCAGCGTCGCCGTCAGCGCACTAAAGTCAGTTTGCTTCACTGCCTCAGATTCGTCTAACGTTTGCCCTCTCAAACGCGCATGATTGGTGCGAATTAACTGAGCGATATTAATGCCATTGACAGCACCATCAGCGAAGTTAATCGTGACCGTTCCCAGCAAGTTTTTCTGAATACCGCTTGGGGTTAGGCTACGACCTTGCACATCTACCGTAATGTTACCCGTTCCCTGTAGTAAGTCATTGTCGGCCACATCAATCAATAATGGCTGAACTTGAACACCAGTAATGGTCTTCTTAACCTGATAGGTTGCGGGTGTTTTTCGTGCATCAACCTTGGCGCTCGCTTGGATCTTACCCTGATAAAGTTCAGCCGTTAGCGTATTAAGATCGATCACACCTCGGTTAACAACAAAACGAGTATGTACACGCTCAAGCTTGGCATTGCCTGCTTTAAACCGATCAATGGTTATCTCTCCAACCACATCTAAGTCTCGTAAAGCCGATAAATCTGGTTCAACCTCTACCGGTGGCGAAGTGGGTGCATTCACCGATGGCTGGGCAGCAGAGTTTGACGCCACTTGATCGAGCCCTAAAAATTCATCGAGATCAATCGCAGGGCTATGCAATTGAAAACGGATTTTAGGTATATCCGCCAAATGAATGTTCGCTTGTCCAGATAACGCTATTGCGTTGGCCATCAACCTATCTAACGCTACATCCAGCGTACTGTTGGTCACATCAAACACGATACGAGACGCCATTTCTACCTGCAGCGGTGATTGTGGTAAAGCCGCACCTTGTAATGTCGAATTCAGAAGTAACTTATCCAACGAAACAGTACTGATCGCCGCATCAACCTGCAACTGCGCTTGGCCGCTAACGTCAAATGTCATGTCGGCTGCGTTACCTTTCACAGCAAAAGTCAGCGCATTGTCTTGATCAAATTCAAAGGTCGCGAGCTTAAGTTGTAAAGCGTCTATCCGTACCGATGGGTCTTCGAACGTACTATTAAGCGTAATATTGCGTAGAGCATACTGTTTAAAGTCTGCAGACAGTTTTATCTCCGCCTTCCCGTGCACACTAAACTGTTGTTGGTTCGCACTTCCTTTGGCCGAAAAATCCACGCTGGTCCAACGATCGGCAGCAAATTCTGACACCGTAAGATCAACGTCATATAAGGTACTGTGTGTGCCCGTTTGCTGATCAAGCATTTCTAATCGTGCCTGACTAACAGTCACGCCAGCAAGACTCAAAGTCCAAGCTTGATCGGCGGTTGTCTCTTCTGGCTGGCTAGATGGTGAGTCGGTCAGCACCGCCTCCACCTGTGTGGATGGTTTTTGGTTTTGTGCTTGAGTCAAGCTATCTAAGTTAGAACGACCATTTGGTAACGTTTCTAGATAAAATTCGGCCCCTTCAAGGCGAACATTACCAATATGCAGTTGATGACGAAAAAGTGGCATGACCGCGATATCAATCCCAACACGATCGACCTTAAATAGGTTATTTTGAGTAAATCCGTCAGGATTTCTTAACTCGGTTTTACCAAGTTCGAAACCAATCGCCGGAAAGAACTGCCAGCTGATATCGCCTTCAATGACTAACTCAAGGCCCGTTTGTTGTCTGGTTTGCTCAATGATCAGAGGTTTAAATTGATTTGGATTGACGAAAACCACTAACGCGACCACTGCCGCGATAACCATCACCAGCAGCGCCGCAATGAATAGGGACAGTTTTTTCATCTGCTTTTTCCTTGCTTGACGAAAATAAAAAAAGTGGCATCTAAGGTGCCACTTTAATCGGAAAAGATAAAGTCAACGATCGGTAAATTTTATGATTTAAGCAATTTTGCGATATGGGCTTTCAAGACATCAATCGCAATGCGGTTTTTACCACCACGTGGAACAATAATATCGGCGTACTGTTTAGACGGTTCAATAAACTGCATAAACATCGGACGAACGGTTTTTTGATACTGTTTCAATACCGATTCCATAGTACGTCCACGCTCTTCAACGTCACGCTTGACTCGACGTAATAAACAGATATCGAGCGGTGTATCCATAAAAATGGTTGCATGCATTAAATCACGCAGACGAGGATCGGTCAGAAGTAAAATCCCCTCCAAAATGATCACTTTTTTCGGCGTCATAGTGCTGGTTTTAGCGGTGCGCGTATGTTCACTGTAACTGTATTCAGGGACTTCAACCGCTTCGCCACGAACTAAAGCTTGCAGATGATCACAGAGTAGATCGTGATCTAGGGCATTAGGATGGTCATAATTGGTTTTGACACGTTCGTCCATGCTCAGATGGCTTTGGTCTTTGTAATAGCAATCTTCCGTGATCACACCGATTTGATGGTCGCCTACTTTCGCGCGCAGTTCATTATAAATGGTACTGGCAATAAGGCTTTTCCCAGAAGCAGAAGCGCCAGCAATACCGACGATGACGCATTGATTATTATCAGACATGGTTCAGTGTACCCGATACGTGTATGTGAGGAGATAAGATAAACCGCCTGATTATAGGGAGTTCGTCGGTTAGATACCAGTTCACTCAACGGTAAATATCCGTATTTTCTGACAGTGAATAAAATTAACCCAAAGCAAACGATTACTTCTCTGGGCAAAAATAAAGGCAGTGATATTGGTTGCTTAACGTGTTGGCTGAACTGGCGACTGAACGCCGAATAAACTCAACGCGCTCAGTCGCTAAACTCAATTTTGCTATTCACTCACGAAAGTCAGATCGATGGTTTGCGGCTTCGCTTTGCCCTGCCAATACAAGCTGGCACAAATCCGCTCGGCGAGCGCATAATATTGTTGGCTATGCTCACTGTCAGGACGAGCTATCACTGTCGGTTTGCCAGCGTCAATATCTTCCCTGAGTGTGACATGCAACGGAATTTGCGCCAGCAATGATAAACCATATTCAGTGGCTAACGTTTGCGCACCACCAACACCAAAAATCGCTTCTTTTTCACCGCAATGACGGCAAATGTGATAACTCATATTCTCAATTAATCCCACCACGGGCACGTCAACTTTAGCAAACATTGCCGCCCCTTTTCGTGCATCAGCCAAGGCGAGATCTTGTGGTGTGGTGACAATGACCGCGCCTGTCACCGGAATTTGCTGAGATAACGTTAATTGAATATCGCCGGTACCCGGAGGCATATCCACCACCAAATAGTCCAACTCAGGCCACTCAGTTTCATTAACAAGTTGAGCTAATGCTTTTGATGCCATCGGACCACGCCAGATCGCTGCATCCGCTTTATCGACTAAATAACCTATCGAATGGGTATAGATACCGTGCGCTTTCACTGGCTGCATCCATTTATTATCACGCACACTTGGCTTGGCATCTTGAGTGCCAAACATCATCGGTACCGAAGGGCCATAAATGTCCGCATCCAATAAACCAACTTTGGCACCACTGCCCGCTATCGCGAGCGCCAAGTTAGCGGCTGTGGTTGATTTACCCACCCCGCCTTTCGCCGACGTGACGGCAATAATATTTTTCACGCCTTTAACACCATGCGGAACTTTGGTGATCAAGGCCTTAGGAGTAACATTGACTGAATAATCAAAAGCGGCAACGGCTTTCGTTTGCTGCTGATTAGTTATCCAAGCTTGCAGCTCTTGGCGCAAAGCGTGAGCGGCAAATGGAATATGAATAGCAAATTGCCCAGATGCCGTTACTTGAACCACGCCCGGTGAATGCGCCCAATCACTAATTAAATTGGGGTGAGAAAACTGATTAAGCCAAGAACAAAAATCGTGTTTGGACGTAAATGTGAGCATAAGCCCTCCTTTTTTGTTCATGCTACCACTCAATCTGCCCACACTGAACCCCAAAAAAGTTAAGGCCTTATCATGACTCACGCCTTGGCGTGAGTAGCTTCATCAGGTAGTATTGAAGGCTATTTTCAATACCTATCAAACATAGCGAATAATTAAGTATGGCAACTGAACCAAGAAACGTTTCTCCAAGGAAACTGCTGGTAACTTGTGCCCTTCCGTACGCTAACGGTTCCATCCACTTAGGTCATATGCTTGAGCATATCCAAGCGGATATTTGGGTGCGCTACCAACGCCTACGCGGCAATATTGTAAATTTCATCTGTGCTGACGACGCTCATGGCACACCAATCATGCTTAAAGCGCAGCAGATGGGTATTACGCCTGAAGAAATGATTGCCGCGGTTAGCGAAGAACATCAGCAAGATTTCGCTGGGTTTGATATTAGTTTTGATAACTATCACAGCACCCACAGTGAAGAAAACCGTGAGTTGGCTTCGCATATTTATCTTGAACTGAAAAAAAATGGCTTTATTTCTAGTCGCACCATTTCTCAGTTATTCGATCCTGAAAAACAGATGTTCTTACCGGATCGCTTCGTCAAAGGCACCTGCCCAAAATGTAAGTCAGAAGATCAATATGGTGATAACTGCGATGCTTGCGGCGAAACTTACAGCCCAACGGAACTGATCAATCCTAAATCTGCGGTCTCAGGTGCAACCCCTGTGATGAAAGATTCTGAACACTTCTTTTTTGACTTGCCACAGTTTGAAAGCATGCTCAAAGAGTGGACTCGTTCTGGCTCGCTGCAAACCGAAACCGCTAATAAAATGCAAGAGTGGTTTGAAGGTGGCTTGCAGCAATGGGATATATCCCGAGATGCGCCCTATTTTGGGTTTGAAATCCCCGGTGAAACCAATAAATTCTTTTATGTGTGGCTCGATGCACCCATTGGTTACATGGGGTCATTCAAAAATCTTTGCAGCAAGCGCAATGATTTAGACTTTGACGAATACTGGCGCAAAGACAGTCAAACCGAGCTGTACCACTTTATTGGTAAAGACATTGTTTACTTCCACAGCCTATTTTGGCCAGCAATGCTTGAAGGCAGTGGTTTCCGTAAACCAACCAATGTTTTTGTGCATGGTTATGTTACGGTTAATGGCGCGAAAATGTCGAAGTCAAAAGGGACGTTTGTCAAAGCGAGTACTTACTTAAAACATTTAGATCCTGAGTGCTTACGTTACTACTACGCGGCAAAACTGAACAACCGTATTGATGACCTCGATCTAAACCTTGAAGACTTCACGCAGCGCGTCAATGCTGATGTGGTCAACAAGATTGTTAACCTCGCTTCACGGAATGCGGGCTTTATCAGTAAACGTTTTGATAATCAGTTATCAGCAACCTTTGCCGAGCCTGAATTGTACGCCGAATTTGCCGCGGCGGCTGAACGTATTGCTGAACTTTATGAAACTCGTGAATTTGGTCGTGCGATTCGTGAAATCACCGCATTAGCAGATAAAGCCAACCAATATGTGGATGAAAAAGCGCCTTGGGTTATCGCCAAGCAAGAAGGCCAAGAGCAAGCGCTGCAAGATATTTGTACCGTGGGCATTAACCTATTCCGCGTATTGATGACTTACCTCAAGCCTGTAATGCCAGCGTTAGCTGAGCGGACGGAAGCTTTCCTTAATCAAGAACTGACTTGGGATGGTATTCAAACACCACTGACTCGTCATGAGTTGACCCCATTTAAAGCGCTGTTTAATCGTATTGACTCTCAGCATGTTGAAGCGATGATTGAAACCTCAAAACAAGAAGCAGCACTGGAAAAAGCCGCGATAGAAAATGCTCAGCCGGTTAGTCAAGCAACAGAGTTAAGCAAAGATCCCATCGCCGCAGAAATCGAATTTGACGATTTTGCTAAAGTTGATTTACGGATTGCCAAAATCCTCTCTTGTGAAGCGGTGCCAAAGGCCGATAAGTTACTAAAATTCCAGTTGGATATTGGTGGTGAAACACGCCAAGTGTTCTCTGGAATAAAAGCCGCTTACTCACCTGAAGAGCTGGTCGGTAAATATACCGTGATGGTGGCTAACCTTAAACCACGCAAGATGAAGTTTGGTATGTCAGAAGGCATGATCCTCGCTGCAGGCCCTGGCGGTGACCAGTTGTGGATTCTTGAGCCTCATGAAGGTGCACAAGCCGGCATGCGCGTCATGTAGTCTGTCGATTTTAACTACGTGAAAGATGATTAGCCCTCTCCTCGAGAGGGCTTTTTTTTTCGCTTGTGTTCACACTTTTAGCGCAAATTGCACCTTTTTAGTGCACAAACACCAGCAAAGAAAACATAACCAATTGATTTTTAATACATAAAAACTTGGCATTAAGCATGCAATATCCAACTCAGGGGAATACTCAACCTAGGTGACGTCGTGATATCTGCTCATCAATAGTGATGACAATTCGGTTAACGCGTACAGCAACCTACATTGAGAAAGGAATCTCTGTTCTGAGCAAGCCACATACACAAGGAGTGGATTATGTTTGTCTTTATTTCCATGCTTATCTCTATCGCGATTCTTGGCGGATTATTTTTCTTTGCTAAACAGAAAGAATCCAGCCTACAACGTAAATATCAACTCTTAGTTGATTTACGCGAGTTACTTTATCTTTGTCGTCAACATCGTCAAGCAACCCATCACGAGTTGATGTTTGGCCAAGATCGTCAGCAAGAAATTAATCATCTTCAATCTGCTATCGATCAGACTTTATCTCATTTGATTGCCCATGCTCACTTTGATAACAAACCTCTGTATCGTATTTTCCAAGCTAAATTAACCGCCATTCGCCATGAATGGCCGGATTATAGCGTAGCAAGGAACCAAGTCGCTCACGGTAAAGCGATTCGTCATTGTCTATTTTTAATTGACGAAATTGTTCTCGCTTGGTTAGCTGAATCACATCGAGACGATCTGAGTGATGAATATCATATGAATTGGCAACAAGTCATCGATAGTATGGATTCACTGACCCAGTTACGTTTATGTATTGAAGAGATGGGGAGTCAAGAGGGGCGGCTTCGTCTCAGTCATTACAGTGAGCTCATGCGACGAAAACTGAGCCAGCTAGCACTAATAAGCCCTTTATCAATCGCCTCACCGACTTGCTCCGCAGCCATGCACCAACTCAGTGAGCTCCATGACAATCCGCATTTAGAGCTCGATGCGAAGCAGTTTTATCAACTGACTTCTGAATTATCGCTGACGATCGCTCAAGTGTACGACCAAATGCTGTCCGAAGTGACTGAAAGCTTATATTTACCGTTACCTCAACTCGCACTGGCTTAAATAACCTCACTAGGTATTAAGATTCAAATAGCAAAAGCGCCACGATTGTGGCGCTTTTTAATACTAACTCAATCAATGATAGCGATTATTTAAGCATCTTACGCGCTGCTTCAACCACCACTTTAATTGAACGAGCTTCGGTCTCTTTTAAGGTGGCGTGATCTGGGATCTCTTTTTGAGTACGGTTAATAATAACACCCGCTACACAGCCTGCTTTTAAACCAGAGCTAGCACACATGGTTAATAGCGTCGCAGATTCCATCTCAAAGTTCAGCACGCCCATCTCTTGCCACTCTTTCATTGATCCTTGGAAACGGCTAACAACACGACCGGTGAATGTGTCATAACGCTCTTGACCCGGGTAGAACGTATCGCTTGATGCCGTTACCCCCATGTGAACGGTAGCGCCGCTCTCTTCTGCGGCTTCTTTCATCGCGGTTGCTACTGCAAAATCCGGTACCGCAGGGAATTCCATCGGTGCAAAGTGTAAGCTAGCGCCATCAAGACGTACTGAGCCAGTGGTAACAATCATGTCGCCGACGTTGACGTGTGGTTGAATTGCACCAGTGGTACCAACACGTAAGAAAGAGCGCACACCTAATTGAGCGAGCTCTTCTACCGCAATCGACGTTGATGGACCACCAATACCCGTTGAACAAACCACAACAGATTGACCATCTAACTCAGCGCGATAAAGCGTGTACTCACGGTGACTAGCTAGAAAAACCGGGTTTTCCATTAATTCAGCGATTTTTTGCACACGGGCAGGATCACCAGGGATAATCGCCAACGTTGCACCATTTAGATCGGCTTGGGTCACTCCTAGGTGAAAGACAGCTTGAGACATAAGTTACTCCTTGATTGCGGCTTGTTCAGCTCATCATTAATTTCGGGTACCTAGTGACTCTATCCCAGTAACCAACAATATTTAGTGACAAGCATCACAACTACGTCAGCAATAAAATCCAGCATTTCAAAGAAAAACGGTTTGCATCACAAAAATGAGCAATTCAAATGCAACTCAACACTATTCGCTCGTGATTCAACTCAAATGGTTTTAATCCCTATGGCTCACTCTAATCCGCTACTGATGGCTTAAAGCGTAGTAAACGCAAAGCATTCAGAGTGACCAACGCCGTCGCACCACTATCAGCCAATACTGCCATCCATAAGCCTGTGATACCGAGTAAACTGGTCACCAATAAAATGGCCTTTAAGCCCAAAGCTAATGTCACATTTTGTCGAATATTATTCAGCGTAGCGCGAGATAATTCGATCATTCCTGCCAACTCAATGAGTCGATTATGGGTTAATGCTGCGTCCGCCGTCTCTAACGCGACATCGGTACCGCTGCCCATCGCAATACCGATACTGGCCTGCTTCATCGCAGGAGCATCATTAATACCATCCCCCACCATTGCAACCGGTTGAAGCTGTGATAATTGCTCGACCACTTGCACTTTATCCTCAGGCAATAAACTGGCTTGAAAATCCATGCCGAGCTTATCGGCGATAGCTGCGGCACTGCGTGGGTTATCCCCGGTCAACATGATGCTGTTAATGCCGATTTTTTTCAGTTGTGCAATCGCGACTTGCGCCTCATCACGTAATGTATCTTGCCAAGCAATAACGCCTATCGGTTGCTTATTTTGCAAAGCAACCGCGACCGTTTTCCCTTGCGCTTCGAGTTGCTCAATCGATTCAGTGACAGCGGCACTAACCACCACATCGAGCTGAGTTGGCGACAACAGTGAATAGCGTTGACCAGCAACTAAGCCTGTAATACCGCGGCCCGGTAACGCTTGTTGCTCAGAAGCTTGATGGATTGTATAGCCTTGGGCTTGCACTTTATCCACTAACGAAGTGGCTAAAGGATGACTAGACCCTTGCTCAATGGCCGCTACTGCCGCTAACCATTGAGATGACGGCAGATCCGTTAAGCTTATCATGTCCGTTACCTGTGGCTTTCCTTGTGTTAGTGTTCCGGTTTTATCAAACGCCATCATGGTCACTCGGCCAAGCTGCTCAAGTGCCGCTCCCCCTTTGATTAAAGCACCGCGTCTTGCTGCCGCGGCTAAACCAGAGGTAATCGCCGCTGGGGTTGAAATCACTAACGCGCAAGGACAAGCAATGAGTAATAACGCCAGTCCACGATAGGTCCAGGTTTCCCATGGCTGAGCAAACATTAATGGTGGAATGAGCACAACCAATAAAGCAATCAGCATCATCAGCGGGGTATACCAACGGCTAAATCGATCTAAAAACCGCTCTAAGGGCGCTTTACGAGATTCAGCTTGCTCAATGAGGTGTAAAATACGGTCAATGGCATTTTGTCCCGGTAATGAAGTGATCTGCACTTGGATCAAACGGTCAACCACTACAGAGCCTGCAGCGAGCGTGTCACCGACTTGCTTTTCAACCGGAATCGATTCTCCGGTTAATGCACTTTCATCAATGCTCGCCGCTTGATCCATCAACTGCCCATCAGCAGGTAAACGCCCTCCAGGAGCAACCTCAACGTGATCACCGGGTCGCAGATCTTGCACATCAACTAACACTCGCTGGCCGTGTTCTATTTTCGTCGCTTGATCAGGCACCAGCGCCATCAGCGCCTGTACACCAGAACGCGCTCGTGCAGCCGCAATGCCTTCTAAGCGCTCGCCAACCAAAAACAGTAATAACACCATCGCCGCTTCGGCCGTTTCACCAAGATACAAAGCGCCCAGTGCGGCGACAGTCATTAAGGTTTCAATCGCAAATGGCGTACCTGACCTTGCCAATTGCCAAGCTTTACGCG
This sequence comes from Vibrio sp. A8-1, assembly GCF_013048685.1. NCBI lineage: Bacteria > Pseudomonadati > Pseudomonadota > Gammaproteobacteria > Vibrionales > Vibrionaceae > Vibrio > Vibrio sp. A8-1. The sequence continues at coordinate 179,400 of NZ_VHTC01000002.1, read as the reverse complement.
CAATCGGAACCAAGCCTAATAAACAGGTTAGTGTAAACATCCACTGCGCTAACTCACTCGACCACTGAGTCATTAGAGCGGCGACTAGCATCGCTGAACTGATCAAAACCAGACGTCGATTGTCCGCTTGTGTTAACCATGTTCGGAGGGAAGAGTGAGGAGATGCGACTTTAGAGGTCGAGTGCTGAATCTGAAAACCAGCACGACTAACGGCTTGTTCAACCGCCGCAACCGTTGCTTGCTGATTAAACTGCACCACCAACTTTTCTGTCGCAAACAGAACCTGGGCAGTGACAATATCTGGAATTTTCTGTAACGCCGTTTCTATTTTCCGCGCACACGATGGGCAATCCATCCCGACAACTTGCCAACTGCGTTGGAACTTAGCAACCGAGTCATGCACATTGTCCGCGGCACTGCGCGTGTTTTTATCTTCAGTTGGTTGAGCACAGCTGGCAACCTCAGGTTGCATGTGATGAGTGCTTGACGCTGCAGAACAACAAGACGCCTGACTATGAGTGGCATGAGAACCATGAGTGACACCGCACCCTGAATGCTTAACAGACATCAATCAATCTCCTAATTTGATGATGTGTTGAGCTTACACCTTGGAGCTAACTCCAAGGTCAAGTGTTTTTTGCGCATTTAACTATAGGCTCTTGAGCTAAGTTCAAAAAGAGAGAGCGAGTCTCTACAAAACCTTAATCCCACCCTATAAGCCAATGTTCTCACTTTAGTTGTTTAGCGATTAAACTGGATGTTTAAAACTGGTGGCGAGGTTTTTACCGATCGCTAACAGTACATTACGACGGGTAATGATACCCACTAACTTTCCTTGTTCTATCACCGGATAGACTTTCGGCTTACCGACTTTCATCATATCAGCCAGTTCGATGATTGACGTCTCCGGAGAAACCGACAGCACTTCTTGATGCATGCAGTCACTCACCGTATGAGAGTCATGGCAGAGGTAACTGGCTTTAACTAATTTATCGAGCAAATCTTGTTCAGAAAGAAAGCCGATCACTCTCTTTTGATCATCAATCACTGGCCCACCAAGATGTTCAGAACCACTTACGCGCTCTAAAGCCGCACTGAGTGACATCTCAGGACTAAAGGTTACCGCTTTGACGGTCATGTAATCTCTTACTTTGAGTGAATCCATTGCTATCTCCTTGGCGTTCTTAACCATCGCTATGCCATGAGCACTTCTCTGAGCTTAGTGATGGCTATCCCATAATGATTAAATAGACAAACAAGTCCTTAATGACACTCCGAGTCAATTAAGGTGCCTATAGTAAGTGTTGACTAATTTCTTGATTTTACTAGAGAGGAAGACGATTTTTTTGTAACAAAGCGAACGTTTTAAGCGAGGTATTAAGGCCGAGCCGTTTTAGAGAGGGAACGCCCCGAGTCAGCCAAACAAAAAGCTGGCTCGGGGTTTTGATTTACCAACGTTTAGCCGCCTGGTGATCGGATTCGCGCGATTCTATCCAGCGTTCAGAGTGTGTGGTGCGTTCTTTCTTCCAAAACGGGGCTTGAGTTTTTAAGCTATCCATAATGAATTCACAAGCAGCAAAACTCGCACCGCGATGGGCACTCGCAACGCCAACAAACACAATTTGCGCACCAACATCCAAATCACCAACCCGATGAATGATACGTACTTGTTGTAAGGGCCAGCGCTGTTGGGCTTGATCACACAGATGACTGAGCGCTTTTTCAGTCATTCCTGGGTAATGTTCAAGACGTAAGCCGATCACATCATCACCGAGGTTGAGATCACGAACTTTACCGACAAATGTGACAACTGCGCCAGCAGCACTATCTTGCGCTAACGCCGCATACTCATCGGCCAATGAAAAATCAGCCGTTTGTACAGAAACTCTGCTATCCATCGGTCTCACCCGCCAGTGACTGGTGGAAAAAAGGCCACTTCATCACCCGACTGCAAAGGATGAGTCATTGCCACAATGGTGTGATTAACAGCAACCAGTAACTTATCCGCATCTAACGCTAGTGACCACTTATCGCCTTGCAGCACAAGATGCTGCCTAAGAGCCTCAACGGTTGCAAAATTGGCTGGCATCTCGACCCGATCACAGCCAACCAACTCACGAGTCTGTGCAAAAAAAACAACGTTAATCATCGCGTAGCCTTAAAATGTCCGGACTTACCTCCGGTTTTTTCTAGTAAACGCACCTGTTCAATGACCATGTCTTTTTGTACCGCTTTACACATATCATAAATAGTCAAAGCGGCAACAGATGCTGCCGTTAACGCTTCCATCTCAACACCGGTTTTCCCTGCTAGCTTACACACAGATTCAATTCGTACACAGCTTTCAGCTTCGATAGCTTGTAAATGAACTTCAACTTTAGAAAGCAACAACGGGTGGCAAAGAGGAATTAAATCCCACGTTTTTTTAGCGGCTTGAATTCCAGCAATCCGTGCGGTAGCAAACACATCGCCTTTGTGATGCTGCCCAGAAATAATTAACTGCAATGTTTCTGGTGCCATACGAATATAAGCTTCTGCACGTGCTTCACGCACACTATCGAGTTTGGCCGATACATCGACCATATTCGCTTCACCGTTGGCATTAATATGGCTAAATTCAGTCATGTTTTTCTGTTACCCAGCGAGATGAGGCATAAAGTTACATGGACGATGGCTCGCATCTAATTGCTGCTGGATAATTTTCGTCCATCCCGTACGGCAAGCCCCCGTCGAACCCGGCATAGCGAATATCACCGTGTGATTGGCAAATCCCGCTAAAGCTCGTGACTGAATCGTTGAAGTACCAATCTCTTCATACGACACCATTCTAAACAGCTCACCAAAGCCCTCGACCTCTTTATCAAAAAGTGGTTTCAATGCTTCAGGAGTACTATCGCGAGCGGTAAAGCCGGTGCCACCAGTAATCAAGATGGCTTGAATCGCCTCATCAGCAATCCACTGTGACACGATGGCACGAATTTTATATTTATCATCGATCACAATTTGCTTATCGGCCAATAGATGTCCCGCGGCTTGCAATTGCTCAGCTAAATAGCCACCAGAGGTATCGTTTTCTTGCGTACGTGTATCGGATACCGTTAGTACCGCAATGTTAGCGGGTTGAAATTTACTTTCTGCATGACCCATGTCATCACCTTATCTTTTTTCATTATCTGTCCCCAAAGGTCTAGCCACCAATGGATGCCAAATGGGGAGTTATACCTGTATTACCGTCATGTAAAAAATGACTAACAGACTTATGTTGTAACTGGGTTTGAATACGTTCAATTAATGCTGATTGCTGGCTATCTTCTTGTAATAGATCACGTAATGAGAGACCTTGCTCACCAAACAGACAAAGATGTAGCTTACCTAACGCAGAGATGCGTAACCGATTACAACTGTGGCAAAAGTCTTTCTCGTAAGGCATGATTAACCCTACTTCGCCTTGATAATCAGGATGCCAATAAACTTGAGCCGGCCCATCATGGTGTGATCGTGCTTTTAGTAACCAGCCATCGGCTATCAGTTGATTGCGCAGGGCGACACCAGAAAGGTGATGGCGAGCAAATAAATCATCCATCTCCCCTGTCTGCATCAGTTCAATAAAACGCAGTTGGATCGGTCGATGTTTAATCCACGCCAAAAATTGAGGCATGGTGTGCGCATTAAGATCCTTCATCAATACGACATTAACTTTCACTTGCGCAAAACCAGCCTCAAAAGCTCGCTCGATTCCCTGCATGACTTGATAAAAACGATTTTCACCGGTGATCTGCTGAAACATCCTCGGGTCTAAACTATCGACACTCACATTAATATCGGTCAATCCCGCCTGCTTCCAAGCCATGACATGATCAGCCATCCGGTAACCATTGGTGGTGGTGGCAACTTTCTCTATCCCAGGCTGCCCAGCGACCGTCTGAATAATGTCGGTGAAATCTTTGCGTAAACTCGGCTCACCGCCAGTAATTCTCACTTTAGAAGTTCCACAACACGCAAACGCTTTCACCACGCGTTGAATCTCAGGCAGAGTTAGAAAAGCAGAATTTTTGGTTCCCGAGGGTCGGTACCCCCCTGGTAAACAGTAGGTACACTTAAAATTGCAGACATCAGTCACAGACAGACGTAAATAGTAAAATTTACGCTGATATTTATCTTCGAATGGTTGCGCCACGGAACACCTTTCCAAATACGGGAGGCAAAAAAGTTTCCCACTTTGCCCTTGTGGATCAATGCCACTGGCTTAAATGACTTATCTTCAAAAACGTTGCGCTTAAGAAAACTTAGTGCAGATAAGCTCGGAGTTATGGCAACAATAAGCGTACGCTCGACGCTTATCGGTTGCAGCGAACGGATAAAATACTTAAATATTGTGTGTGTTTCCAGCTTCTACTGAAAAAAAACCGTTTTGATGCATAAATTACCACAAAATGAGTACCATCCGCTTGAGCATTACTCTAAATTGTAGGCCATCAAAGAACAACTCGAAATATAAAACATGTCACTCTATGATGATAAAAAAGTGGTTGCGATTGGCGGCGGCCACGGATTAGGCAGAATACTCGCTGCATTAAAAGTCTTTGGTTCTAATGCGACAGGCATTGTTACTACTACTGATAATGGTGGTTCTACTGGGCGTATTCGCCACTGCCAAGGGGGTATCGCTTGGGGAGATACGCGCAACTGCATTAATCAGTTAATCACAGAGCCATCCATAAGTTCGATGATGTTTGAGTACCGTTTCAAAGGCGCTGGTGAACTGAACGGGCATAATCTTGGCAATTTAATGTTAACCGCCTTAGACCACCTCTCGGTACGCCCGCTAGAAGCGATTAACTTGATCCGTAACATGCTCAAAGTCGATGTCAATATTGTACCAATGTCAGAGCATCCAGCTGACTTAACCGCCCTATCGGTAGAGGGGAAATGGGTCACAGGGGAAACCAGTGTTGATGAAATGGCCCAAGATCTACTGAGGCTGGATCTTGATCCAGAAGTCCCCGCCACTAAGGAAGGCGTCCATGCTATCTCTCAAGCAGATGCGATTATTCTCGGTCCGGGCAGCTTTCTCACCAGCATTATGCCACCGCTATTATTACCTGAAATCGGCCAAGCGATCGCAGAGAATACCCGCGCCAAATTGATTTTTGTTGAGAACCTTTCCCCAGAATATGGCCCTGCGGGGCGCATGAGTTTGCAGCAGAAACTAGAATGGTGTGAACGTGCTTGTAGCGCTCGCCATATTGACGTAGTGATTGGTGCCATTGAGCATCCAGAACTCAACCATCAATGGAATTGTGTCACTCGCGATCTCGCTTCTCCCAATCGTGATTGGCGGCATGATCGCGTCAAGTTACGCAACGCAATTGAAGAACAATTGATCAGCTGAAAGCGATAATCCACTTTCATCAATTTCATCAATCACCAAGGTACGAGAATAAAAAAGGGCTGTCACAAAACAGCCCTTATCGAAGAAACTAACCACTTTGGTCACTCATGGTTAAAATTTGATTCTATCGGCTAAATGACTGACCGCTACCGCAAAGTAGTGCGAGCGGTTCCATTTCATCAGCACATTATAATTGTTATAAACCAAGTAAATCCGCCCACTTTCATCATCTGGCATAATAAGCCAAGCTTTGATGTCCTCTTTCAACTGTGGTAGCGGTTGACCATCATAACGAGTGATACCAAGCTCACTCCACTCGCGTAGTAACTTGCCTTTTTCAGCCTGACGGCCTTCCAAAGCTTTATCAAAATTAGCCGGAATTTTTACCTGACGCCCCCAAGTATAACGATCATCCCAACCGGATTTACTTAGATAATTAGCCGTTGACGCGAAAACATCCGCCTTGGTGCCCCAAATATCTTTTTTACCGTCACCATCACCGTCTGCGGCAAACGCTAAAAAGGAGCTAGGCATAAACTGACATTGTCCCATCGCCCCTGCCCATGAGCCTTTCATTTCATCAACCGTAATATGCCCTTGTTGCAAAATTTGTAACGCAGCCATGGTTTCCTTACGGAAAAACTCTTCACGCCGACCATCATAAGCCATCGTTGATAAAGCATCGATAACTGGAAAGTTGCCAGTAAAGCTACCGAAGTTACTTTCCACGCCCCAAAGCGCAACGATAAAACGCGGCTGAACACCATACTGCTTACCAATACGCTGTAGCTCATCATAGTGTTTTTCATACAATGCTTGAGCTTGTTTGACTTTCCAGTCCGGTACCGCACGAGGGATGTATTCATCTAAAGTTAAGCGTCTTTCCGGTTGATTACGATCTGCGGTGACCGCTCGAGGACGATACTCCACATTAGCAAACGCTTCTGCCAATATTTGCTCAGAAATGCCTTCTTGACGCGCCTGTTGCTTTAACCCTTCAAGATATTGCTCAAAACTCACCGTATTGGCCAGCAAAGGAGCCGATAGCGTTAACCCTAAAATAACTGACAGTAATTTTCTCAAGATGCCCTCCTCAAGCGATCCTAATCAGCAGTAGCTTGTCTACTTTGTGCTTTCTGCTGTTTATGTATATCCAATAAATTTTCTGTTGGCGGGGGAAGCTGTAAAAAGAATCCCGTTACTTGCAACGCTGTTTTTACCTTATCCACATCCACTCGAGCTAGCTGACGATTGGTCAAGTTGACTAACATGACAAAGATAGGTTTACCAAAGGTCTCGAGCAAAGTGTCAGGAACTTGTGAAAAGTCATCTCTTTTCGGAAGATACAGATAAGTTCCTTCTTTTTTCGAACTTTTATAAATAGAACAAAGCATGCCAACCCTTTTGTATTGTGTTATCTGCGTTATGTGCAGCCAGAGAGAGTATACACCCAAATGACTTGGATATATTTTGAATAACCACAGTGAAAATTGCGAGTAAATCACGCATTTGACCGCAAGATAACTTGCTGTCACTGAGCGCTGAATATAACATGACAGCCATCGTCTTCGACAACGCTAATTATTCTATACCCAAGTAACCTCAAAATAAGTATGTTCCTCTTTTTCGAGTGTTGTGAGCTGATTTGGGTATATAACCAGCGTTACCAACGTTTATTGAGGTCAACGTTATCATGTCTCATACACCTGACCTAAAAGGCAGCAGCTTCACTTTGTCTGTATTGCACCTTGCAGATCATCATGTTGCCAATGCGATCGATTTTCTCAAACAAAAAGCCGATCAAGCCCCCGCTTTTTTTGCTAATGCACCAATTGTACTTAATATTAATAAAGTCGGCGGTGAACTGGATTTTCATGCTCTGAAACAGGGCATTCGTGAAGCGGGTTTTGTCCCGGTTGGCATTACTGGCTGTAAAGATAAACGTTGTCAACGTCAAGCATTCGAAGCTGGCTTTGCCGTCATGACAGCAAGCAATACGCCAGCGAACGCTCCGGCAGCGATGGCCCCTACAAAAGTGATTCATACGCCAGTGCGCTCTGGCCAGCAAGTTTATGCCAAAGATGGCGACTTAGTGATTCTTAGTCATGTCAGTCCGGGCGCAGAAGTCATCGCCGATGGTTCAATCCATATTCATGGTACGTTACGTGGGCGAGCCATTGCTGGAGCGAGTGGCCAAAGAGAAGCAAAAATAATTTGTAATGATTTACAAGCTGAGCTGGTGTCTATTGCAGGAAACTACTGGCTAAGCGATCAAATTGACAGTCAGTTTTGGCAAAATAAAGTGATGCTAAGCTTAAACGATGAATCACTGCATTTTGAAAAATTGACAATTTAGATTCGAAAGGAAATTAATTAAATGGCACGCATTATTGTTGTAACGTCAGGAAAAGGCGGAGTGGGTAAAACCACCTCCAGCGCAGCCATTGCCTCAGGGCTGGCGTTGAAAGGTAAAAAAACCGCGGTGATTGATTTTGACATCGGGTTACGTAATCTCGACTTAATTATGGGTTGTGAACGACGGGTAGTGTATGACTTTGTCAACGTCCTCAATGGGGAAGCGACTCTGAATCAAGCGCTAATCAAAGATAAACGTAATGAAAACTTATTTATTTTACCGGCTTCACAAACGCGAGATAAAGATGCCCTGACCAAAGAAGGGGTACAGCGTATTCTCAATGAACTGAACGAGATGGAGTTTGAATTTATTATTTGTGACTCTCCAGCGGGCATTGAGCAAGGGGCGCTAATGGCACTCTATTATGCGGATGAAGCGATTGTCACCACCAACCCTGAAGTCTCTTCTGTGCGTGACTCAGACCGTATCCTCGGTATTTTAGATTCAAAATCGCTACGTGCCGAACAAGGCCTTCCGCCAGTTAAACAGCATTTACTGTTAACTCGTTATAATCCAACACGGGTTAACCAAGGCGAGATGCTCAGTGTTGAAGACGTTGAAGAAATTTTGCATATTCCGCTGCTGGGGGTTATCCCTGAGAGCCAAGCCGTATTGAACGCCTCAAACAAAGGCGTCCCAGTGATTTTTGATGAACAATCAGATGCCGGCCAAGCCTACGATGATACCGTCGAAAGACTGCTTGGCCAGCAAGTAGAGTTTCGTTTTCTTACTGAGCCGAAAAAAGGCATCTTTAAACGACTTTTTGGAGGCTAAATTAGTATGTCTTTACTTGAGTTTTTCCGCCCACAGAAAAAAAATTCGGCCAGTTTGGCTAAAGAGCGCTTACAAATTATTGTTGCCGAGCGCCGCAGCCAAAGCGATCCTGCGCCAACCTATTTACCACAACTTAAAGAAGACATTCTGAAAGTGATTGCTAAATACGTTGCGATTGATCCATCCATGGTTGAGCTCTCTTTTGAACATAAAGATGACGACATTTCTGTCTTGGAGTTAAACGTAAAACTCCCGGATGAAGAGAAGTAAGCCAGCGCACCAATACTGACGCAGCTTTATAGACAGGTCATCCCAACAGAGCAAAGGTTGGGATGACTACTGTCGACTGCCACTTAGTGGCCGATAAATGTTATCCGATCAGCTTATTGAGTCGCTCACCGAGTAAAGGTAAACGCCAATTTTGCATTAAGTCTGGCAGGTGATCCGGTTCACGTTGCTGGTTCCAAACCCAGCTCACTAACTGATTTAACTGTTTTTTTGATGCCAAAAACTCACTGGCTAAACCCGAGGTTTGCGATACCACTTTGACTTCATCTTTGAGTTTTTTGAATAGCTGCTTATAGCCAGGGTAATCCATTAACGGCACGATCGCCGCAGGGTAATTCTCTACAGGCGTCTGTTTAGCTTGTTTAACGATCGTTGCTATCGCATCACTGTGACGACGAATCACATGTGGATCGATCCCCTCTTCTTCCATTCGCTTTGGCGAACTCAGCGCTAAACGGGCAATAGTCAGTAAATCATGTTCACGGATCACAAAATTCAAAGCTAAATCACGTTTAACCGCCTGTTGATAACGCCAAGTGGCAAGCGGTTTTAAAATGGCTAACTCTTTAGGCTTTAATTGCCAAGCACCTTTGATCTCAAGGTAAGCGAATTGTGCATCAAAAACTCGAGTTCGTTTTTCAACTTGCAGTTGTGACTCTTGTAAAACCGCATCCCACCAGCCAGCTTGCGTGACTTTATCGAGTAGCTGTTCATACATCGGCAGTAAATAAAAAACATCCGCGGCGGCATACTCTAGTTGTTTTTCAGACAAAGGCCGAGCAAGCCAATCGGTGCGAGACTCGCTTTTATCTAGCTCAACATTGAGTAAATCATTCGCCAAAGCAGCAAAGCCGGTTGATAAGCCATAACCAATAAAGGCCGCCATCAATTGAGTATCCACCATCGGAAATGGCACACAACCCAAACTGTTGTGGAACACTTCCAGATCTTCTCCGCAGGCATGCAACACTTTTAAAACGGAAACATCTTGCAGCAGCTCAATAAATGGCGTCATATCCTCCATCGCCAACGGATCGATCAGCGACAGCGTCTCCCCATCAAATAATTGGATTAAGCCTAATTGCGGAAAGAAAGTCCGAGTACGGACGAATTCAGTGTCGAGCATGACAACGTCTGCTTGACGGGCAAGTGCACACACTCGCTGTAATTCATGCTGTTGATTAATGATTGTATAATTCACAAATGGCTCACTCTACCTGTGTTGATTTGGGGGCGCTAAGATAAAAAAATGCCGACGAGAATGGTCGGCATTGTAACATTAAAACGCTATTGCGCACTTAAGCACATTTCGACTTTTCTGCCAATTGCGCATCGTTTTCTTCGCGTAGTACGCGACGTAAAATCTTACCGACGTTAGTCTTAGGCAGCTCTTCTCTGAACTCAATCAGTTTAGGAATTTTATAACCCGTCAAGTGCTTACGACAGTGAGTAATAATTTCTTCTTTCGTTAAACTTGGGTCGCGTTTAACCACATAAATTTTAACGACTTCACCAGACACTTCATGGGCTTGACCAATCGCCGCCACTTCTAGCACTTTGCCATGCAGTGCAACAACATCTTCTATTTCATTCGGATAGACGTTAAATCCAGACACAAGAATCATGTCTTTTTTACGGTCAACGATGTAGATCATGCCCTCTTCATCAAAGCGCACAATATCCCCTGTCGACAACCAGCCATCTTCATTAATCACTTCTTTGGTGGCTTCAGGTCGCTGCCAATAGCCATGCATCACCTGTGGGCCACGCACTTGAAGTTCGCCGGTTTGATCATTGGCAACGACGTTCCCTTCATCATCAACCATACGAACTTCAGTCGAAGGCACGGGTAAACCAATCGCGCCAGAGTAATCGGACAAGTCATAAGGGTTACCAGTGACCAAAGGTGAACATTCCGTTAAACCATAACCTTCGAGTAAATGGATACCGGTGATCTTTTTCCATTTTTCAGCCACTGCGCGTTGTACGGCCATACCACCGCCAACCGACAATTGGAGATGACTAAAATCCAGTTCATGAAAATCTTCATTATTGACCAACGCATTAAACAGCGTGTTGACACCAGTAATCGCCGTGAATGGGTATTTTTGTAGCTCTTTGATAAAGCCGGGGATATCACGTGGGTTGGTGATCAGTAGATTACGCCCTCCCATTTCGATAAACAGTAGACAGTTTACCGTGAGTGCAAACACGTGATAAAGCGGCAATGCCGTTACCACTAACTCACGTCCTTCACGTAAAACCGGACCATATGCGCCCTTGGCTTGCAATACGTTAGCGACCATGTTGCGATGAGTCAAAATCGCGCCTTTCGCTACCCCCGTTGTCCCACCGGTATACTGTAGAAACGCAATGTCTTCACCGGACATAAAAGGCTTAACGTATTGTAAACGACGGCCCTTATGCAGCGCTTTACGCATTGATATGGCTCCCGGTAAATCATATTTAGGAACCATACCTTTGACATACTTGACCACAAAATCAACCAAGGTCCCTTTGGCGCGAGGTAACATTTGCCCAAGACTGGTCAAGATGACATGCTTAACTTGAGTGTTCGCGACTATTTGCTCTAGCGTATTCGCAAAATTGGAGACAATCACGATCGCACGAGCATCGGCATCATTTAATTGATGCTCTAATTCACGCGGGGTATATAACGGGTTGACATTAACCGCGATCATCCCCGCTCGTAATACGCCAAATAAAGCCACGGGATATTGCAATAGATTTGGCATCATCAGCGCTACTCTATCGCCCTTTTTAAGCTTTAGCTCATTTTGTAAATAAGCGGCAAATGCTCGACTGCGCTCTTCCAACTTACGAAAAGTCATTACCGACCCCATATTCATGAATGCGGGTTGGTCAGCGTATTTATGGACAGATTGTTCGAACATTTCGACCAATGATAAATATTGATCGGGATTAATCGTTTCTGGTACGTCAGTGGGATAACGTGAGAGCCAAGGTTTATCCACAGTAATACTCCTCGTAATAGGCTGGCATAATCAAGATTATCTTTGTTATAAAAATGATCACTATTACAGCACAGCCAGAGCGCTTGAGCACGAAAGACTCAAACACTTGTTTAAATTTTGTTAACTAAGCCAAGAATTAGTTCTGCGACCTGTAAAGGTTGTTGAAGATGACAATGATGTCCACCAGCAATGATCGATGATTGACCATTCTGCCCAATATAATGAGTCAGATCCGTTTGCAATGAAGCAAATCCTTGATCTCCTAAAATAACATGATGTGGACAGATAATATTGTTCATCACCGCTTGAGCGTGTTGCGGAGTTTGCCGATACAATGAATCGCACAATAACTTATTATCATGACGCCACTGCCACTGAGTGCCCACGTGATGAAGACCTCGTCTCACCACTGGTTCAATCAATTCAGCAGGCAGTTGATTCACCCGAGCACGATGCTCAATCGCTTCCTCGACGCTATAGTAATAGCGGGTGGGCTTGCGCCTCACTCGTTGCCGACTCAACACCCCTTGACGTAATCGTTGGACACTATCCACCGGATCTTCCGCTAAGGGTAAAAAACCTTCAATTTGCACTAATCCTGCGACTTGTTCAGGAAAGGCGGCACTATAGCAACTTGCGATTAAAGCACCAAGCGAATGCCCTACTAGCACCAGTCTGTTTGGCGAAAGATTGTGCAACACTTGATAAACATCATCGATATAATCATGAAAGGAGTAATAATTCGCCGCAGGTTTATGGCTTGACAAACCATGCCCAGGCAAATCAATGGCACAAAAATGCCCTTCAGGAGCAAGCTGCTGGAGAAATGAAATAACACGAATAAAGCTGGCGGCATTGTCTAACCAGCCATGTAAAAAAAGCACACTGTAGTCAGATTGCCGTACGTCACCTACCGTTAACCCAGCAATTTCACCATGAGCAATAGTAAAAGTTTCGCTGCGGAGCATCACTTCACTTCTTGGATCACTCGGCCACTACGCGGAAAGTCCTCAACGTGACGGCAATAGAAACTCCGACATGGGAAGACATAAGGCGTAATGTCATCAATAACGACGCGCTCTTCCACTCGCCATAAATGAGAGCCTCGTACCTTCATCACTGGAAACGTATACTCAAACTCACCTACGGTGCCCGTTTCTGGTTGAGCTGTGGTGCCAATAAAAGTCACTAGTCGACCTTGACCATAAGCAATCGGGTCGACAAAACCATCAATATAGCCAATAAAACGACCTTGAGGCTCATCCGTTAATAGAGGCTTACCAGCCTTATCTATCGGTAAATTGACCACTTCAATACGAGTTCTATCGACCAAATTTGTTACCTGAGCGATAACACCGCCTAAACGTACCTCATTAACGGTATCGCTGGGTTGAGCCAGCCACTGATGATAATCGGTGATCAGCGCATCGTTATCAGTCGCTAGCGTAGGGGGGAGTGACGAACACGCCGTCAATAAGCTAAGTAAAGTACAAGCAGGTAAGAATAACCAACGGTTGGATAACATAGAAAGCCCCTTAATTAGATATACAGATCGACACCGAGCATTTGTGTAAGTTCCTCTTTCTTAGCATGATTCATAATATCTAAATATTCTTCCATTGCCTTACGCGCTCGTCCTTCGGGTAAATCATAATGCAGTTGCGCGCGGTGAAGATCAGCAGAATCTATCTGGCGTATTGAATGAGCAACCGCCTCGGCGACTTTGCTGGTTGAAGCCCCCGAAGATGAAGAATGAGAGACTTGGTTTTTCTTCGCTTTTGACGCCCGTTGAGTATTGGTAATTCGTCCTGGCGGCAAGCCATTGATTGAACCATTAATTGCGACCATAATGCTCCTTATCTACCTTCACGGGCAGGAGAAGCAACGCGTCTTCTCCTTGAGTCATCGAATTGACGTTATTCTAATAAAGAATAGTGGTTATTCTCTTCCTGGTAGCTTTTTCCATGCCACCGTATCCCTTAAATAACACGGTGTGGCTTGCTCTACAGGCACATGCTGACCTTTTTTCCATGCCTGTTGTGCCAATACCACCATATCTTGCGCTTGAGGATACAACACCTCGCTTTGTGCTGTACGCAATGGCAAAGTCGCGAGGGTTTCGGCATAAGCTTGCCAACCGGTTCCTGCCATCGTCCAGCAATGTTCATCCTCAGATCGAGCAGCCATGTGTTCTAATAATAGGGACGGAGCAATGACACACTCAGCGTCAAGCTCAGACCAACTGCCGTCAGCTTGGCGGACAAAACGCCCCCAATAGACCTCACTCATTCGCGCATCAATCGCACAAGCAACGTGAGTGGCTCCCTGCTCTCGATACGCAGCCTGAGCCATCGCAGCTAAGGTCGAAATACCAATCATCGGCAAATCAGCACCAAAAGCTAAGCCTTGTGCAATTCCGATGCCAATCCGCACTCCGGTGAAACTCCCTGGGCCACGACCAAACGCCAGTGCATCTAACTCGTGCAATGTGATGCCCGCTTCTTTAAGTACTTCATCGACCATCGGCAGAATTTTTTTGGTGTGATCTCGAGGTGCCACTTCACTGCGTGAGTAAAGTTTATCTCCGACCATCAAAGCAACCGAGCACGCCTCGGTTGCGGTATCTAAAGCAAGAATGGTTGCACTCATGAATGTCTCTAATTAGTGTCTGTTACAGAAAGAGATAGCAGAAAGTCTTTTACCACCGCCAAATCACGTGTTCGTGGTATCGGAGGCAAACTGGCTAAAAATACGCCGCCATAATCACGGGTAACTAAACGATTATCACAGATAATCAATACGCCTTTGTCTTTCTGATCTCGAATGAGTCGTCCTACTCCCTGTTTAAGAGTAATGACAGCATCAGGTAATTGGACCTGAGCAAAAGGATCGCCACCGCGCAAACGACAATCCTCGATACGCGCTTTTAACAGCGGATCATCCGGGGAAGTAAACGGTAGTTTATCAATAATAACACAGCTTAGGGTATCGCCTCTAACATCAATCCCCTCCCAAAAAGCTCCTGTTGCGACTAAAAGCGCATTACCAAGTTCCATAAATTGTGCGAGGGTTTTCTGTTTACTGGTTTCCCCTTGTAACAGTACCGGAAGGCTCAAATGCTCACGAAATCGCTCACCCAACTCGCGCATCATAGTATGGGAGGTACACAAAAAAAAGCAGCGTCCTTGGTTTTGTTCAATCACCGGGGCGAGCATTTCGACCAACGTATCCGCTAACCCTGCGCTATTGGGTTCTGGCAAGTAACGCGGCACGCACAGTTTCGCTTGCTGCTGATAATCAAAAGGACTAGGTAAGGAAAATTGCTCACTGGGTTTTAGCCCTAAACGATGGGTGAAGTGTGCAAAATCTTCATTCACGGCTAACGTTGCCGAAGTAAAAATCCACGCACCGGATTTAAGATTAATTTGCTCTTGAAACTTGTCGGCTATCGATAATGGCGTAATGTGTAAACTAAAATGCCGTGGCGTGGTATCAAACCAATAGGAGTATCCAGTAATCGAAACATCACAGACCCGAACAATACGTGCTTTTAAGGTATTCGCGCGCTCAAAAGCGGTATCAAGCAACTGACTTCGACCAAGGGCAAGCTTTAACACGTCGATAGCAAAAGTTAAACTCTCTTGCAATCGCTCCACTTGCTGAGCAATGCTAGCCACCGCCAGCGCCTCTCGCCAGTTACCCCGAAAACCAGAGTCCCCCAATAATACGCGCAAATCCATCGCCGTTTGCTGGAGTTTATCGCCAACTTTTTGCAATTGGCGCATATCCTTCGCTTCGGTGCGATAACCAATTTCAATATCTTTGGCTAAATCTTGAATCTGTCGGCTTGAAACCGATTGACCAAAATATTGGCTTGCAATATCAGGTAACTGGTGCGCCTCGTCAAAAATAAACACCTCAGCTTCAGGGATAAGCTCACCAAATCCGGTCTCTTTGATGGCAAGATCCGCTAAGAAAAGATGGTGGTTAACGACCACGATATCCGCTTCCATTGCTTTACGCCGCGCTTTTGAGACAAAGCAGTCTTGATAACTTAAACACTCTTTGCCTAAGCAGTTATCATTCGTTGAGGTGATGGTTGGAATAATCAGACTGTCTTCGGCTAACTCATCACATTCACCGAGATCGCCGCTTTTGGTCGATGATGACCAACTGCGTACTTTAACCAATTGGGTTAATAAAGTCGGATCGCTTTGCGCGTGATGGCTTTCAACCATTTGGCGGCTCAGCCTATCCAAGCAAAGATAGTTAGCGCGCCCTTTCAGAAGCGCCACTTGACCATAAAACCCCAAAGCCTCGACCATTAGGGGCAAATCACGGTGAAATAGCTGCTCTTGTAAGTTTTTTGATCCCGTACTGATGATGACTTTTTTGCCACTCAATAATGCTGGAACCAAATAGGCAAAAGTTTTACCCGTTCCCGTGCCCGCTTCAACCACTAATTGTGATTGATTCTCGATCGCTTTAGCAACAGCTAACGCCATATCAACTTGAGCTTGACGCCCTTGAAAACCAGGAATGGCTTTGCCCAAAGCCCCATGTTGAGAAAAGGTTTTAGCGATCATGACAGCAATAATGACGATGAGGAATGCAGCGATTATGGCAGGTTTGTTGCGACAGCGCGAATCGAAATCCGCTTCGCGCTGATCGTGTCACTAGAAAAACGTTTTATTTGCGATTGAGATAACGGGCTAACCAAGGAGGAGCGTCGTAACCATTACTGGCTGTCGGCATCATGGGCTTTTGCGGCATCCACAGGGGAAGCTTTACTTTCCCACATCGCGTCCAATAACGCTTCATCAATTGGATTTTCACCCATCAGAGCATGCACACGCTCTACGTATAATTTACGTGCAAGTAGTTCTTTGTCCATACACACCACCTTAAATGGTACTCAGCAAAAGACTGAAAGAGGAAGCCGTTAGTGTCTAGCCGTGATAGTTGTTGAATCCTTATTGATAATAGATTAATTATAGTCGCTACAGTGTGGTCTGCATCACCGTTCTTGCAGCCTTGATTTATTTTACAGACCGAGAAAAATACTCACGGAAGTTATCAATGGAAAAAAAAACCCTCCTGACGCATTGCAGTGATGCCCCAGGATTGATCTCAAAAATCACTAATATTTGTTATAAACATCAACTTAACATCATTCATAACAATGAATTTGTCGATAATACCAGCGGTCATTTTTTTATGCGCACCGAGTTAGAAGGGTATTTTAATGACACCACATTTCTCGCTGATCTTGATCAAGCTCTACCGTCTGGTACCAAACGCAAACTGATGGGTTCCGCTCGTAAACGAATTATTATTATGGTGACCAAAGAAGCACATTGTCTTGGCGATATTTTAATGAAGACTTACGATGGTAGCTTAGAAGTAGACATCGCTGCCGTTGTCGGCAATTACGATACTCTACAAGGCCTAACTGAAAAATTTGATATTCCTTATCATTATGTCTCTCATGAAGGACTTAATCGTCAAGAACATGAACAGAAAATTCTCGAAGTGATTGAACCTTATCACGTCGATTTTGTTGTGTTAGCTAAATATATGCGGGTACTCACGCCCGGTTTTGTGGAAAAATTTCATCATAAAATCATCAATATCCACCATAGTTTTTTACCGGCTTTCATCGGTGCAAAACCTTATCAACAAGCTTACGAGCGTGGGGTTAAAATCATTGGCGCAACCGCACACTTTGTCACCAACGATCTTGATGAAGGGCCCATCATCAAACAAGATGTGATTCCGGTTGATCATACCTTCAGTGCGCAAGACATGGCCCAAGCGGGACGTGATGTGGAGAAAAATGTGCTCAGCAAAGCCATCAACAAAGTGATTAATGATCACGTGTTTGTTTATGGTAATAAAACCGTCATTTTATAATCCACCAGCCTAAGTCGCTGGATTTCAATCGATAAAGTAAGGGGCCTTCATCAGCCCCTTACGTTTTCATATTTAAGCCATTGACAGTTCGCTTACAATTTCACTGCCAATTCAACGCCTTGGCGAATCGCACGTACCGCGTCAAGCTCTCCAGCAACATCGGCTCCGCCAATCACATGCAGTTTATCACCCAAGCTTGCCCACTGTTCGGCAAAAGGTCGAACCGACTCTTGACCTGCACAAACAATAACGGTGTCCGCGTCCAACAGTTTTTGTTGCCCATCCATCGTGATATGTAGCCCCTGTGCGTCTATTTTCTCGTAGCCAATACCACCTAACATATTGACACCACGTTTTTCTAACGTACGTTTGTGGATCCAACCTGTTGTTTTACCTGGCCCTTTACCTACACGTCCTTTACGACGCTGCAACAGCCAAACTTGCTTATCACTAACCGCATCGGGGTATGGGTATAACCCGCCTGGATGGGCAATCTCTTTATCAATTCCCCACTCATGTAACCAGTCATCTAAATCGTGATCCGTAGGCTCGGTTATCATTGTCGCTACATCAATACCAATACCACCAGCACCAATAATCGCCACTTTTTCTCCGACTGGGGTCTTTTCGCGAATCAAGGTTTGGTAATCAATGACTTTTTCAGGATGATCAATGCCCTCTAATTGAATGCTTCTAGGCTCAACGCCCGAAGCCATCACGATATCATCGTAATCAGCGAGCATATCAAAGGTTACATTGCGATCTAAATGCAATTTCACCCCAGTTTCATCAATACGATTGGCAAAATAACGAATCGTCTCGCGAAACTCCTCTTTGCCTGGAATTTGCATCGCGAGCCTAAATTGCCCACCAATCCTATCGTTACGCTCAAAGAGATCGACCTCATGTCCCCGCTCGGCCAATGTCGTTGCACAAGCAAGGCCCGCGGGGCCTGCACCAACTACTGCAACTTTTTTCTTATGAGTTGCCGGTTGGATGCGAATTTCGGTTTCATAACAAGCGCGAGGGTTCACCATACAAGTGGCTCGCTTGGCCTGAAAAATATTATCTAAACAGGCTTGGTTACAACCAATACAGGTATTGATCAGTGCCGCTTTATTTTGCTCAGCTTTACGCACAAAATCAGGGTCAGCCAAGAAAGGACGCGCCATTGACACCATATCGGCTTGGCCACTAGCCAGAATTTTTTCGGCTTGTTCGGGCGTATTGATCCGGTTACATGTCACCACAGGCACCGTAAGATGCGATTTGATTTTTTCCGTCACCCAACTGAACGCCGCACGGGGTACTTGCGTAGCAATAGTCGGGATCCGCGCTTCATGCCAACCAATTCCGGTATTAATGATGGTCACTCCCGCTTTTTCTAATCCCTTAGCGAGCTGTAAGACCTCTTCAAAGGTACTGCCTTCTTCAACCAAATCGAGCATCGATAGACGGAAAATAATGATGAATTCTTTACCGACCGCTTCGCGTATCGCACGTACGACTTCAAGAGGAAAACGCATGCGATTTTCATAGCTACCGCCCCAATCATCGTAACGAACGTTCGTTCGTTTACAAATAAACTGGTTAATGAGGTAGCCTTCAGATCCCATGATTTCAACCCCATCGTAACCCGCTAACTGAGCTAACTCAGCACTATGAGCAAAGGCTTGAATAGTATTACGTATCTGTCTAACACTCATTTCACTTGGGGTAAATTTCGCAATCGGCGCTTTAATCGCCGAGGCACTTTGTGCGAACGGATGCATCGCATAGCGTCCAGCATGCAGTAGCTGCAGCGCAATCTTGCCACCATGGCGATGCACCGCTTCAGTCACCACTTGGTGCGCTTTGGCATGCTTAGTCTTGCTAAACTCAGCACTAAATGGATGCAGTCGACCACGTAAGTTTGGCGAAAAACCGCCGGTGACGATTAAGCCAACGCCACCTTTCGCTCGCTCTTCATAAAAAGCAGCCAACTTACTTAGCCCTTCTTTATGTTCTTCAAGTCCAGTATGCATTGATCCCATTAATACGCGATTACGCAGTTGAGTAAATCCTAAATCTAAAGGCTGTAATAGGTGTGGGTACATGGTGACATCACTTTTTGTTATCTTTATGGTCCGACCAGAATAATCCTGCCAATAATAAAAATCAAACAAGTGTTTACAAGTTTGTAACACCGATCAATCTTGCAGTTGTTTGCCTTTCTGAGATCACGTAGGATGATAGGAATAATTATCGACACGCCGTCCTGCATTGCATCGGAGATACAATGAAACCACTATTTCGATTTATTGGGCTGATTTTTAAAGGGATTTGGAAAGTTATTACGTTTATTCGTCTCGCCATAACCAACCTTTTCTTTCTACTCAGTATTGCCGTTATCTATTTTCTCTATCTAAGTGCTGATTCATCCGCTCCAGTGGTTAAACAACCATCCGCCTTAGTCGTCAATCTATCTGGCCCAATTGTCGAGCAAAGCACCTCCCTTAACCCAATGGATTCTTTAACAGACTCTCTCTTCGGACGAGAAATACCTCGAGAAAATGTCCTATTTGAGATTGTTGAAACACTGCGTCATGCTAAAAACGACGATAACATCACTGGCTTAGTCTTAGCGTTACGTGACATGCCAGAGACCAATCTCACTAAGCTGCGTTATATTGCGAAAGCCATTAATGAATTTAAAGCTTCTGGTAAACCGGTTTATGCCGTGGGTGATTTTTATAATCAAAGCCAATACTATTTAGCCAGCTACGCCGACAAAATTTATCTTGCTCCCGATGGCGCTGTGCTGCTTCGCGGTTACAGTAGCTATAACCTCTACTACAAAAGTTTGTTAGACAAATTAAATGTTAATACGCACGTATTTCGAGTCGGTACTTACAAATCGGCCGTTGAGCCTTTCATTCGTGATGATATGTCAGAACAAGCTCGTGAATCTGCCTCTCAATGGTTGAGTCAATTGTGGGGCGCTTATATCGATGATGTTGCGACCAATCGCCATATTGACGCTCAAACCCTAAATCCGACGATGGACGAGTTTTTAGCACTCATGAAACAGGCGTCTGGAAATCTTGCCGAACTATCGCTCAATATTGGTTTAGTGGATGAATTAGCAACCCGTCAACAAGTTCGCGCGCAATTGGCCGAAGTCTTTGGTCGTCATGGCGAAGACAGCTATAACGCGATCAGTTACGATCAATATCGTCCAACAGTGAAACCACGAACTCGACCTCAAGCAAAAGAGATCGCCGTTGTCGTCGCCAGTGGCGCGATCATGGATGGTAAACAATCACGCGGTAATGTTGGTGGGGATACCGTGGCCAGCTTACTGCGCCAAGCGCGCAATAATGATCAAGTCAAAGCGGTGATATTACGTGTCGATAGCCCTGGAGGCAGCGCGTTTGCCTCAGAAGTGATCCGTAACGAAATTGAAGCGCTTAAAGCCGCAGGTAAACCCGTCGTGGCATCAATGTCCAGTCTGGCGGCTTCTGGTGGTTATTGGATTTCGATGAGCGCTGACCATATTGTTGCTCAGCCAACCACCTTAACCGGCTCAATCGGCATTTTTAGTGTCATTACCACCTTTGAAAAAGGGCTTAACCATCTTGGTATTTATACTGATGGTGTTGGTACATCACCATTCTCTGGTGTAGGGGTAACGACTGGATTGAATGAAAAAGTCAAAGACGCTATTCAAATGGGCATCGAAAACGGCTATCAACGGTTTATCTCTTTAGTCAGTGAACAACGTGGCTTATCACTAGAAGAGGTCGATAAGATAGCTCAAGGCCACGTCTGGACAGCAAAAGACGCTCAACAAGCAGGTTTAGTCGATACCTTGGGTGACTTTGATGATGCGGTGCAAATTGCGGCGAATCTCGCCCAATTAGAACACTACAACTTATATTGGATACAAGAGCCACTCACTCCAGCACAACGTTTTATCAAAGGTCTGTTTAGCGAAGCGCATGCTCAGCTAGGGGTTAATCTTTCCGGTCTCATTCCAAATGCGTTACAACCAACCACTCAGCAACTATTCCAAGATGCTAATTTATTAAATCAATTTAATGATCCTAAAGGATATTATGCATTTTGTTTGCCTTGCCAAATAGAATAACTAGCACCTGTAAACGCGAAAGAGAACAGGAGTTAACCGCCTCTTTCTTGCGCAAAAACATCAAACCATAAAATAAGGGGCGCTTTGCAACAAGCGCCCCTTTTTATTGTAGTGGTTTTCGCTATAATTTTGGCTCTGTTCCCTACAATAAGCGTTGCCTCTATGACTAGAAAGCATATTTATATTGCCTACACAGGCGGTACCATTGGTATGAAAAAGTCGGATCACGGCTATGTCCCCGTGGCTGGATTTATGGAAAAGCAGCTGGCTGCCATGCCAGAGTTCCATCGTGATGAGATGCCAAAGTTCACCATTCATGAATATGACCCTCTGATTGATTCTTCCGATATGACCCCTGAAGATTGGCAATTTATTGCCGATGATATTCGTGATAATTATGACAACTATGATGGCTTTGTGATTTTGCATGGTACGGATACCATGGCTTATACCGCATCAGCACTGTCATTTATGTTAGAGAACTTAGGCAAACCAGTGATCGTTACTGGTTCACAAATCCCTCTTGCCGAACTGCGCTCTGATGGGCAAGCCAACTTACTCAATTCGCTGCATCTTGCGGCCAATTATCCGATTAATGAAGTAACCCTATTTTTCAACAATCAGTTGATGCGTGGCAACCGAAGTACCAAATCGCATGCCGATGGTTTTAGCGCCTTTACGTCCCCCAATTTACCTCCCCTACTGGAAGCTGGAATCAATATTCAAATTAGTAAAGAAGTGACGGTGGGGGCAAAACCGGAAGGCGCATTTCGTGTACATAACATTACACCGCAACCAATCGGTGTGATCACTATGTATCCGGGCATTTCACACGAAGTGATCCGCAATACGTTACTGCAACCTGTCAATGCAATGATTCTTTTGACCTTTGGCGTCGGTAATGCACCACAAAATCCACAGTTGTTGGCGCACTTAAAAGAGGCCTCTGAACGCGGCGTGATTGTTGTCAACTTAACCCAATGTTTGGCCGGAAAGGTGAACATGGGAGGATATGCGACAGGCTGTGCGCTCGCCGAGGCAGGAGTGATCAGCGGTTATGATATGACCCCAGAGGCCGCTCTAGCCAAACTGCATTATCTACTCAGTCAAAATTTATCTTATCAAGAAATTAAGCACAAAATGCAACAGGTGCTCCGTGGAGAGATGAGTTTATAAACTGATTTTATACTCCCTCATTATGAGCAGGCATTGGCCTCCGAACAGGAGGTCAATGCTATGTCCGCAACGAGCAAGGGAACAAACAATAAAGACCGTTTTTATTCTTGGTTTGGATTGACGCGAACAATATCTTCTTGCCCATCTTGGAAACGTTTTTTCAATTCTCGTTTCGATTTTAAGACCATTTCACCACCAACGCCTATACTCATATGGTCAGCTTCTACATTATGCCGAGATTGATACAACATCACAGCTTGCATACAAGAATCTCGCTGCGATTGAGAAAGTGGTGTACCTTCTGGCCACTTACCGGTTTCAACGGCAAACAGCAGACGCTGGTAGGCTTCCGGGGTGATAGCATCAACTAACTGATGGGTATCCATTATTTTATCCTTGATGACGAAATGACTGAGCATAACTAGCACCACAACAATAGCGACCTAGCGTAGCGAGTCAACACCAGCCAAATAAATAAGCGTATTGGATCACAAGTGATGATAATGAATGGGATAAAAATTAGCATACTACTTTTGATGACCGTGTTATTGAGCGGTTGCCTAGAGAATCGCAATAATACCGATAAACTGTGTAACGATAACCCAGGCCTACAGTGTGAAAAACTCAATTTAAACGATGGTCAATGTCGCTTACCGCGGACTGATTTAATCTGGCACCGTTTTGAGGTACTCAAGAACCCGACCGTCGATAATAAGTTAGAAGAGTATCGACTCGTTCGGCTCTATCGCCAATGTTTAGAGTTAGCCTCACAAATTCAAGTCCTTAATGACCCACTACTGACACAAAATCGCTTCAATGCTTTGGTACATTCAGGGGAAGAACTCGATAGATTAACCAAAGATCTTCGACAGATGCGCACTCCCCATGCATTGTATTTTTTATGGAGTCAAACGGGTGATAATATTGCTCGCCGAGAATTTCTTCGTATGGAAGGCTCACCAGAATTAGACACGGCCGAGATGCAATACGCGCTTGCAACCTTCTACATTTCGCGCGATCGAGAAAAAACCATTCAATTGCTGACTCGAGCTTTAGAGCTCAGCTCACCAAGAGCGATCAACACTGAGATTTTTCAGTCACTGGCTAGTACCCATCAGGCGCTTGGCCATCAAGAACTGGCCTACTTATGGGCAATGGTAGGTAAGCAATTTGATGTCCCCGTCGCCTCTCCTGCCGAAATGGCGCTGCTTTATCCCTTTAACGCAGAACAATTTCGACAATTAGATAATCAAGCCAATCAGTTGGCACGAACGATTCGCCGGGGTGAGTTCTCTCGTCATAACGTCCCGGTTTTTAATGAACGCTAACATTGTAATATTTCAACCATCAATGACGAATTTTCACCCATTATTGCGGCTTTTTGGTGAAATTTAACGACACAGAATTAACGCAGAAGCGCTCCCCCGTCGTCGGTGGACCATCGGGGAAAACATGCCCTAAATGACTATCACATTGCGCACAACGAATTTCAGTACGCGTCATTCCGTGACTGCGATCCTCTAAATAGCGAATTGATTCTGTGGTTAAAGGCGCATCAAAGCTAGGCCAGCCGCAACCTGAATCATACTTGTTCTGAGAACTAAATAGTGCTGCTTCACAGCACGTGCAGTGATAAATTCCCGTTTGTTTGTTATGCAGTAACTGACCACTGAAAGGCGCCTCGGTTCCCTGCTGACGACAGACATAATAGGCCTCTTCACTTAGGGTTTCACGCCAGTAATCATCAGGCTTGATGTTTTTTTTGCTGGAATCATTGATCGCCATTCTTATTCCTCTTGGTTTCACTCAACGCTGTGCTTTTTTATCTGAAAAACTTGCCTATTTTACGCTTTGTAGCACATACTTTCTTTCCGAAATTCGAGTGGTATTTCACCTATAACACCCGAAGCTAGACTGACTATTCTACGTCAATTGGTAGGGATAAAAAGCAGCATCAAGTCTAAATATTAACCACTTGCAACTGATTGTTAAAAAAAACGATGCTTTTTTTTGACTTTAAACAAGTTAAGTCCGATTATCTGTTGCAGACATTTACTGGATTCTGTAATTTTACTACCAGTTATCTTTAATCAGAAATTAAGTTGTGGAGCAACTATAATGACTATCAAAGTAGGTATTAACGGTTTTGGCCGTATCGGCCGTTTTGTATTCCGTGCAGCACAAGAACGCAACGACATCGAAGTTGTAGGTATCAACGATCTTATCGACGTTGAATACATGGCTTACATGTTGAAATATGACTCAACTCATGGCCGTTTCAACGGTACAGTTGAAGTAAAAGATGGCAACCTAATCGTTAACGGTAAAACCGTTCGCGTTACTGCTGAACGCAACCCAGAAGATCTAAAATGGGACGCAATCGGTGTTGACGTTGTTGCAGAAGCCACTGGTCTATTCCTAGACGACGCGACTGCACGTAAGCACATCACTGCTGGTGCGAAGAAAGTAGTTCTAACTGGTCCTTCAAAAGACAAAACCCCAATGTTTGTAATGGGCGTTAACCATAGCAGCTACGCTGGTCAAGACATCGTTTCTAACGCTTCTTGTACGACTAACTGTCTAGCGCCTATCGCTAAAGTACTGAACGACAAGTTTGGTATCGTGTCTGGTCTAATGACAACTGTTCACGCGACTACAGCGACTCAAAAAACCGTTGATGGTCCTTCTGCAAAAGACTGGCGCGGTGGCCGTGGTGCTTCTCAAAACATCATCCCATCTTCAACTGGTGCCGCTAAAGCAGTAGGCGTTGTTCTTCCAGAACTAAACGGCAAACTAACTGGTATGGCTTTCCGCGTACCAACCGCTAACGTTTCTGTTGTTGACCTAACCGTTAACCTAGAGAAAGGCGCTTCTTACGCTGAAATCTGTTCAGCAATGAAAGAAGCTTCTGAAGGCGAACTAAAAGGCGTACTAGGCTACACTGAAGATGCTGTTGTATCTCAAGACTTCATCGGTGAAGTACAAACGTCTGTATTCGATGCTAAAGCTGGTATCGCTCTTACTGATAACTTCGTTAAAGTTGTATCTTGGTACGACAACGAAATCGGTTACTCAAACAAAGTTCTAGACCTAATCGCTCACATTTCTAAGTAATGTCGTGATTAGCGAAGTCATTCGTTGAGCAACAAAATTAGCTAAAAGGCGGCCACAGTGTCGCCTTTTTCGTCTTTTCTATTCACGAGATCTTGTTCGCCCTTTACCATCGATATTAAGTGCTGAATGTCTTAATATCCAAACATCAGGAGCTTATCTTTATGGATTTACTACCACTTCCTAGCCTAACGGTACTTTCTGACTGCGTCACGATTGTTGAACAGGATAATGTAAAAATCGTCCGCGTTATTCATGATAAAGCGGTAGCCGGTATTGCGCTGCACGGTGGTCATGTCGTGTCTTTTCGACCTACCGGTCAAGATGACCTACTCTGGATGAGCAAAAAAGCAATTTTTGATGGCAAAACGGCACTACGTGGCGGAATACCCATTTGCTGGCCGTGGTTTGGCCGCTTAGCGACTCCAGCTCATGGCTTTGCTCGCTCAAGTCAATGGCAACTCATCGAACATAGGGAAAACGAGCAAGGGGTGATCGTCGTCCTTGGTCTCGACAGTAACCAGCAAACTCGCTCAGTATGGCCGCATGAATTCCAACTTCGTCTGTCTATCGAAATCTCTGATAGCTTAACCGTGCGTTTAACCATTACGAATACCGACCAAAAGGCATGGGCCTTTTCAGGGGCTCTGCACAGTTACTTAAATGTGGCTGATGTACGGGAGACAACCATTACCGGAATGGGCAGTGATTATATTGATAGTCTGCAAAACGATCAGTGGTGCCAAGGAGAGGAAACACTAACCCTGCGCGACAGCATTGACCGGGTTTATACGAAGCCGCAATCTCACATTCAAGTGCAGGATCATCAACGTCAGCGTACTCTAGTGGTAGACAATCAAGGGCATAACTCTGCTGTGCTTTGGAATCCTTGGGCACAAGGAGCTCAATCGATGGGAGATATGCAAGACGATGGTTATCTGACCATGCTTTGTGTCGAATCAACTTGGCATGCACCGAGTCTTACTGCAGGTAAGGTCTTACAACCGGGTGAAACTCACTGTCTAAGTACACGGATTACCGCTTAATCTTGATTAGGGCGATAGTAACGCCCTTTTTATTTCGAATAAATATCGCTAAACTTGCCGACTTGATTTTCTCTTCGAGAGCGTTATGACTTATCAATGCCCCTTGTGCCACCACTCGCTAACTCTTCATCAACGCAGCTATCACTGTGCGAATCATCATCAGTTTGATCAAGCTAAAGAAGGCTATGTCAATTTGATGCCAGTGCAGCATAAACGATCCAAAGATCCTGGTGACAACAAAGCAATGATGCAGGCAAGACGACGCTTTCTCGATGGAGCTCATTATCACCCAATGCGCAGCGCAGTGAGCACTCTGTGCACTCGTTACTTAGTCAATACCAACCACCAATTACTCGATATTGGCTGTGGTGAAGGTTATTACACCCAATATATTGCTAGTGCGTTACTTGAACAACATCCACAAGCCAATGCCTATGGCCTAGATATCTCAAAAACAGCGATTCGTTTTGCTGCTAAACGTTACCCACAAGTGGACTTTGTTGTCGCCTCCAGCCATCGCTTACCGTTTGCCGATCAATCCTTAAATGCTATCGTGCGTATCTACGCGCCTTGTAAAACACAAGAGCTGCAGCGCGTTCTTGACGATAATGGCGTAGTCATAACCGTCACCCCTGCTGCTCGCCACCTTTATCAGCTCAAAGCGTTGATCTATCCGCAAGTGCAACTGCATGATGAAACAGCAGAAATCATCGATGGTTTTGAGTTAAAACATCAACAGCAATTGCACTATACTATGCCCCTTTCTGGGCCAGAGGCGTTTGATCTGCTACAAATGACGCCTTTTGCTTGGCGTGCGAGTGACCAACTACGCCACGATCTGCCATTAACGCCCCAGTTTGAATGTGAGGCTGATTTTATGATTCGAGTTTATCAAAAGGTTTAATTGATAATAATTATCACTACATTGATAATTAACTTAGCCTCCAGTAGACTGCTGACTCATTATTGGAGGCTTTATGCGTATTTTTATCACCCTTGCACTATCGATATGGCTCATCGGCTGTAGCGCTTCGAACTCTCGTCAAATCAGTGACTTTTACGACTATCAACTGGCTTCGCCTCAAGGGGAGTGGCTAGCATTGTCCAATCTTTCCGATGCGGTGAAACAAGCAGACGTGATCTTAGTCGGAGAATGGCATACCCACAGTGCTATCCATAAGTTTCAAGCCGATTTACTACGGTCTTTGATTGAGCACCACCACCCCATCGTCCTTTCTATGGAGCAATTTTCTCGAGATAGCCAACCTTATCTGGATCAATATTTACAAGGCGAGATTGGTGAACAATACCTTATCGAGCAAAGTAACGCTTGGCCAAACTATGCCAGTGATTATCGTCCACTTGTTGAATTAGCGAAACATCATCAAAGACCCATTATTGCCGCCAATGCGCCAAAAAATATGGTTCGTTGTATTGGTCAACAAGGCATTGAATATTTAGATAAGCTACCTACAGAACAACGTCATTGGGTCGCAAAAGAGATTAACCTCAGTGACTCCCCTTACAAAGCTCATTTTATGGCCTCAATGCATCATGGTACACCGACCCAACATGAACAACAATTTGCCGCCCAAATGACTTGGGATGAGACCATGGCGGAAAGTATTGTCGATTATCTTGCCGCTCACCCACAACAACAAGTGCTACACATTGCCGGCGCTTTCCATATTCAGCAAGGATTAGGTACTGCGGCGGCGATTCATCAACGTAACCCTAATTTAAGCATCGCGATCATCACCCCAACCAGTCAACTTACTGAACAATCAAGCGATTTTCAGTTACTCGTCCTACCCATGCCGATTCGTTATCTACAACCGGCTCACCAATGGCAAGCGATTGAAAGACTCAAAAATCGCAACACAGATCTCAGTTGTGATTAAAATATCGACCAATTAATTTAACAGGCATACTGTTTGCTTATTAATCAACATTCGCCAAGTGTGCAAAAAACGCACAAGTTTTTTTGCGCTTGGCCGATATGGATATTATCGACACGATTTCACGCTATCGACAGCGTGCCATGGTACATAAGTAGCACTTGCTTATGTACCATAAACTAAAGGTTAACGTCGTAAGGACACAAGTTAACCGATATAAAATCGGAGATCGACAAACTGCGTTGCTGTTGATTAAGGAGAATAGAATGAATCCTGTTACCTCTGGTGCTCCACAGACCTATTCCGCCAACGGGACGGCTTCCTCTGTCATGCCAATCACTACCGATAATGCTCATGATCTTCCAGCCAAAGCAGAACCGAATAAAGTCACCCTATCCGAAGAAGGCAAAGCGCTGCTTGCGGCTTTGCAACAGTTCAATGACTCGGAGCATCAAGAGCAACAACCTGAGACACAACCCAAATCGGGTACAGCAAAAGCCTTTACTTATGGTGCGCTAGGAATGGGACATCCTGATCAAACCACAGAACCAACGAATAAAGCCTATACAGCGGGAAAATACCTTTCTGCAGCAGCAAAAATTGGTGGCCTTGTACTTCTACTCGCTTGAATAGATTTGTGGCTTTATTTGCTCAACACGAGTCGGTACACTTAGCCGTTATTGATTAATAGTAACGAATTGAACGCCTCAGCTATCGCAAATAACCAGCGCTCGTTAAGAAAAGCCTCATCGGCTTAAAGTGCATAATGTAGTACTGAACTGCCGCCTTCAATTCGTATCGAAACACTACCTGATTGTATTGGACTAACCATGACACGACTATCTCTACAAGAGCAAATGCTCAAAGCGGGCCTTGTGAATGAAAAAAAACTTAAAAAAGCCCAAAAAAGTTCGAAGAAATCACGCGTACAAGCGCGAGAAGTAAAAGCCGCCGTTGAGGCAAATAAACAAGAGCAAATAGAACGTGATAAGGCGTTAAATAAACAGCAAAAAGAACAATTGCTGACCAAAGAAATTCGCGCTCAAGTGAAACAGTTAATTGAAATGAATAAATTGCCGCACAATAACGGCGATATTCAATATCACTTTACCGATGGAACCTTAGTCAAAAAACTCTACGTTGATAACCAGACTCGCGATCAACTCAGTAAAGGTCATCTCGCGATTGCTCGTTATGAAGAGAGCTACGCCATCATTCCTAATATCGTCGCTGAGAAAATTTGGCAACGTGATGAGAACAGTATTATTCCTCTACCAGAAGAAGATAAACAAGCCCATGATGAAGAAGATCCTTACGCCGATTTTGTCGTCCCTGATGATTTAATGTGGTAGAGCCGCAGAATAGACCCACTTATCGCCACCGTTCTTCGACTTTTAGCGATTACAATCACTCTCGATAATTAATCTATGAGGGTCAATCAAACCTATTGCAGAAAGGCTGCAATAGGGGCAGAATTTGGATAAAAAAAAGGGGCTCCGAGGAGCCCTGAATCGAAAAAAGTGATAGCAAAGGGGGAAAGGACTTTTGAGCTACAGGTGCGCTATAAGCTCTTTGGGTCTGAACCATTGCTGCCATTCAAACGCTGTAGTTCCCAACTCTACAGGTTTGAACTTTCACTTGACGCAGTACAACCCTTACAATACCGCGTATGACTTACATCCTGTATGTTATGTTGATCCGTCGACAAAAATGTACTGGTTATTACTCTGTGTTGTGTTTCGCAAACTATCCCACTATAGATTCACGCCCAACCTGTCTGAATACTTAACCCAAACCCACACCATCGAACCATAATGTGGGCATGTGATTACTATAAGTAATTCGATGTATCCATGTTGTATAGATAAAGCGTAGGCGTATATAATTTTTATAAAGAGAGATAATTAAGCATGATACATACGAGTCAATCTGATGCGAGTCAGTGCTTAACTATCAAACCTCATCCACCAAACGATAACCCACCCCTGTTTCAGTAATAATGTGTTTCGGTTGAGCAGGAATATCTTCGATTTTATGACGCAATTGAGCGACGTGAATACGTACATAATGGTGATGCTCAATATAGTTACTGCCCCATACTTCTTTTAAAATTTGTTTATGAGTCAAAACTTTACCCATGTTTTTGGTCAGTAATTTAAGAATGTTGTATTCGGTTTTCGTTAACTTAACCACTTGTCCATCTTTGGTCACACGCTGTAAAGCTAAATCAATCACGACTCGACCAAATTGATACTGCACTAACTCCTGCTGATCGGGTTGTTCAAATAGACGCAAGGCAACCCGAATTCTTGCCAGCAATTCCTCACTCCCAAATGGCTTAGTCAAGTAATCGTTAGCACCAGCATCAAGGGCGAGTACTTTGTCCGTCTCTCGCTCTCGAGCTGAGATGATAATGATAGGGGTCTGTGTCCAGCTACGCAGCTCTTTGGTCAGCTCAATCCCATCTTTATCCGGTAATCCTAAATCTAATAAAATAAGATGGGGATTCCAATTGGCGATCAACGCAACCCCCTGCTCTGCCGATGAGGCGGTTTTGACCTGATATTGATAACCCGTGATCAGGACATTTAAAAAACGCTGAATAGGTGCTTCATCTTCAATAATTAAGACTTTTATTTCACTGTTCATACAGTTCCTTTAAATCATACAATCGACAAGGAATACTCACATTAAAACAGATGCCTCCGCCCGCAAGGTTATGCGCGCTGATCTCACCTCGGTGAGCTAAAATAATCACCTGACAAATTGCCAAGCCCAACCCAGTACCATCTTTTTGCTGATCATTGAGTCGATAAAATCGTTCAAAAATACGTATTAATTCTGGCTCCGGCACGCCCGGCCCATTATCCGCTACCGTTAAAATAAACCGTCCGTTAGTATAATCGGTCGTGATCGTAATTTGACTGCCTCGCGGAGTATACTTAATGGCATTTTCAAGTAAATTTAAAATAACTTGCTCAATCAGCAAACTGTCCAATTCCACCAACATCGGCGTACTGGTAAACTGAATGTGATGGAATGTCAGTCGCGAGTTCAGACTCGCTAATACGCTGCCAATCAGCTCTTCTGGCTCAACCCAATCAAGCTTAGGGACCAAAGCACCTGTGGTATAACGGGTAATGTCGAGCAATTTAGTTAAACTACGATTCAACCTCCGCCCTTGCTCGGCAATGGACTGTAATAGCTCATCTCGAATCACCGAAGATAAAACAACACCGTTATCTGCTAAGGTCGTTGCCGCGCCAATAATCGTCCCTAAGGGTGTTTTAAGATCATGAGAAACTGACGCTAATAAGGTACTGCGCATCGATTCTAATTGATTGGTGGCCTCCACTTGAGCTAACGCTTGATTGGCCTGAGATCGCGCTAACGACAAACTCAATAAAGACAAAACCCAAGGCTCAACACGTTGTGGCGGCTGATCGGTTTGTATCACTAGTGCTCCCAACTCTCTCTCACGATCTTTTAGCCAATATACCGATGCCGCTGATAACGGCTGATTAGGCTGCCAACTGTCGATATCTGGCAAAGTCCATTTGTCATGCTGGGCGACCAGTCGCCAGTCTGGGGAAGATAAAAACACAGCGCCACGTAATGCTGACTCTTTATTCAAAAACTGTACCGTTGCTTGCGCGATTTGCTCACTAGTGCGCAGCGCTGAAAGATGGCAAGCTAACTGATAATATTTTTTATGCTTATATTGCAAGCGTTTATTTTTCTGTATTTCCTTCCGTTGTGACTGTGTTATATTGATCGCGAATATCCCACTAAAGACCATCACCGCATAAGTAATGATGTGCTGTGCATTCTGAAATCGGAACGAATGATAATCCGGTAACAGAAAGTAATGAAAGATAATGACCCCAGCTAAAGTCATTATATAAGCATAGCTAGGCCGAAGTACCGATGCGCTTAAGATGTTGAGTAATAAGAACAACATCGCCATATCGGTCTCTATCATAGCTTGACGGTAAATCACCCCGATGACGGTTATCAAACCGTACAGCAATATTAGTATGATGATTTTATATCCATCGTACTTTTTCAGCATGTTCTGCATCTTAACCATTTTATTTCTCGTGTTTTCGTCACGTTATGTGAGGGAATCATACTTGTTTAGCCTTAAGTCACAACCATTGTGATTAACCAGAGGTTCCAGAGTGATGAATTGGATTACTGATGCTAATACCGCGGTAGCTCAAGTTGCTTACCAATTGAGTGAAGTGATCGCCGTTTACCCGATCACCCCAAGCACAACTATGGCAGAAAAATGTGAGTCATGGGCAGCACAAAAACGGCCTAATCTTTTAGGGGAAGTGCCTCAGCTGATTGAAATGCAATCGGAAGCAGGAACCATTGCTGTTGTACATGGCAGCGCAATGAGTGGGGCGTTAGCAACAACCTTTACCTCATCACAAGGTTTATTATTGATGATACCAACCTTATATAAACTGGTTGGTGAACTCACGCCATGTGTGATTCATGTTGCGGCGCGTGCTTTAGCCACTCATGCTTTATCAATTTTTTGTGATCATTCAGATGTGATGAGCGTGAGACAGACCGGTGTTGCCATGTTATGTGCAACGGATGGCCAGCAAGCGCAAGATATGGCGTTGATTGCGACGCTTTCTTCTTTGCGTTGTCGGTTACCGTTTATTCATTTTTTTGATGGATTTATCACTTCACATGCTCTGACCAATCTTATTCCTCTCGATGAGCAAACCATTAAGCAATTACTTTCCGGTGATGATCTACTTGCGTTTCGTCAGCGAGCCTTAACCCCTGATAGGCCAAGCCTACGTGGTGCAACCGCAGACAGTGATAGCTATTTCCAATGCCGAGAAGCGCAAAATAGCTATCATCAACAAACGCCATCTATCGTACAAAGCATCATGGATGACTTTGCCGCGCATACTGGACGACAATATCATTTAGTCAGCTATACTGGTCACCCACAAGCGACTCAGGTTATTGTGGCACTTGGTTCAGTCACCGAAACCCTGAAAAGCTATGTTGATCAACAGGTCAATCTCGGCCAGAAAATTGGCGTGATCAGCATACATCTTTATCGCCCCTTCCCCAGTGAAGCGCTATTAGAAGCCCTGCCAAATACCGTGCAACAAATCGCAGTGCTAGACAGAACCAAAGAGCCAGGATCGAGCGGAGAACCGTTATATCTTGATGTATTACATGCATTACAAACCCTGCCTCGCTCGATTACTTTATATCGTGGTCGATACGGGTTAGCCGGAAAGCCCTTTTATCCTGAAGATGCTGAGCAAATTTTTAATATGCTTTCGGCTCCTCAAGCGCAACAAAAAAGAGAATTTGTGATCGGTATTTCCGATGACAAGACACATCTCAACTTACCTATCGCCCAACTCACTCATAATGACGACCATTTACAACAAGTGCTGATGTATGGTTATGGGGGAGATGGCAGCGTTTCCGCTGGGAAAAATGTGCTTAAGGTTTTAGGTCAACATTATCAATCGAACGTCAATGCGCAATTTGAGTACGATTCAAAAAAATCACGGAATATTACCACCACTCACTTACGTTTTTCATCACAGCCGATTCGAACGCCTTATCCAATCCGTCAAGCGCAGCTCATTTCACTGAGCCAAGAAGGATTATTACGGGATATAGACATCAGTATTCACCTCGCTCATCGTGCCATTTTACTGATCAATACCAATAAAACAGGCAGTGAGCTGTGGTATAAACTTCCGACGTCACTACAAGCCGTAATTCAAGCGAAACAAATTCGCGTGATCACCCTTGATGCCGATCAACTGGTGGCAAAACATCAGCTTAACAATAAAACCAGTGTGGTCATGCAGGTCGCCACCACCCTACTGTTAACCAATCAACAAGATAACCAAGCCCTGCTTACCCAACTGCGCAACCTATGTGAACAACAGTTGCAAGGAAAATCGGCCGAGCTGATTACACGAAGTATTGCGTGTATCGAAGCCACACCAGAGAATATTAATTACAATCCTTTTGCTGCTCATGTCGCCTCTAGCTTTATCGCCCCTAAGCCATGTGCTTCTGCAGAGCCCTTATCGTTAGTTGAACAACTGCTCGCTAGACAAGGAAATAGCTTGCCAGTGTCTGCCTTTCCCGCAGATGGCTGCTGGCTAACCAACACATCGCATCTCGAAAAAAGAGACATTTCCGAGCAGCTACCTGTCTGGTCGGAAGATTTATGCACTCAATGCGGTTACTGCGTCGCGATTTGTCCGCACTCAGCCATTCGAGCGAGAATTGTCGAACCAACAGAAGGCGAAGATTTATCACCATTAAAAACCATGCCTTACCGCTCTCGTCATCAACCAGATGCTATCTATACTTTGCAAGTATCACCCAACGATTGTACTGGCTGTCAGCTGTGCGCGAACGTTTGTCCGGGTAAAGATAAGAAAAATCCTGAACGTAAATCCTTGATGATGGTCGCCAAACCCGATTGTTACGATCAGGAGGTAGGTCAATTTGAACGCTTTGAAGCCTTACCAACACAAAATATTTATCAACAAGAACGTATTGATGTCAAAACGCTTCAACATGTTGAGCCTTACTTTGAATACCCTAATGCCTGCGCTGGATGTGGCGAAACCGCTTATATTCGAACCCTAACTCAACTGTTTGGGGATAGACTATACATTGCTAACGCAACCGGATGCTCTTCTATCTTTGGTGGTAACTTACCGACAACACCTTATAGTCAAAATGCGGATCGACGAGGGCCGGCATGGGCCAATAGCTTATTTGAAGATAATGCCGAGTTTGGTCTGGGTATGAAACTGGCTGTCAAAGCCCTTCAATCACGAGCAGAGCATGTATTAGCCCAACAAGGAGGTTCGGATAACATTCAAGCGTTGAATATTCCTGAACGTCGCCAGCAAATTCAAGCTTTGCAAAATCAGATTGAAGCACAACCTCAACATGCTGAGCTGCATCTTCTTTTGGATTACTTAGTCGAAAAACAAGTATGGCTAATCGGTGGTGATGGCTGGGCCTACGATATTGGATTCGGTGGACTCGATCATGTACTAAGAAGTGGCGAAAACATCAACATATTAGTGCTTGATACTCAATGCTACGCCAATACTGGGGGACAAAAGTCTAAATCAACCCCGCAAGGCCAAACGGCGAAATTATGCAGCGAGCCTAATCCAAATCCAGCGAAAGATTTGATTGAGCTTTACCGCCACGTCCCCGGTGTTTATGTGGCCAGAATTGCACTCGCGGCTAATATGAATCACACCATTAAGACCTTAAAAGCCGCGGGTGAACACCAAGGTCCATCTTTAGTGATCGCATACTCACCCTGTATTGAACACAATTATGACTTAGCACACAGCGCCGAGTTTACTCGCAACTTAGTTAAAAGTGGCGACTGGCCACTCTATGCCGAAGTCGGAGGAAAAGTTACTGAATAACAGCGATAAAACTCAAACCAGCTAGCATGAATATCACTTAACTGGTTGGTTTAAGCCAGTTAAGGAAATAAAAATGCCTTTTTTGCTCGTATTTTATTCACTTGAAATCAAAGGGACTTTACAAGCACTAAGAAGCCTTATATTATTCGCGCCACACGGAGAGATGGCTGAGTGGTTGAAAGCACCGGTCTTGAAAACCGGCGATGGTTAATAGCTATCCTAGGGTTCAAATCCCTATCTCTCCGCCACATTCTAAGCCCCTGAGTAATCAGGGGCTTTGCTCGTTTTAAGACGATCAAATGTCACCTAATACAAGTAGGTGATACATATGTATTTGATTAAATTGAGCAATAACGTGTTTTATACACGTATTTCCATTCCTGTTGCACTACATCTTTATCGAGCACCTTTATCAAGGACACACATCTACATTTTTCTCTTGGCCATAATGCTGCCTGGCCGCTTAAAAGGACACGCTTAAAAGACACGCTTAAAAGGACATACACTTATAAATACATTCGATAATGCTGTGCTCCATTTAAAAACTAACCTTGATGTGCGATTCAGAAACGGCCTTACTTAGATATAAAAGTAAAACATCAAATAGTTGGGTGATTTCAAAAGAAGGGGCTACCACCAGCACAATTACTGGCTCGTTTTTACTAGACTTTAGCAGTTGTTAGGTTGCTTATTCCAAGAGATAAAGCTGTACTCTTTGTTTTTTCAGAAGCACTTTCGCTATTACCGCCTGAGGCCGAGTACCGATAGCTGTCGCGCGCGACTTCTCTAGACTAGTGCAGATTTTTAGCCAATCCCTTGAATTAAAACTTAACCGTGACAGGATATTTGGCATTTTATCGCTCATCGACGCTTTGCCGTCTCGATATTGGCGAGCGGTCCAGTCAACCAACTCTAAATAATCCATCAGACGAAAAGGGATCCCCTCTCGCGGCTCATTAGTTGGGTTACCAATAAAGGGATGCAAACAAGGCGCTGTCGCTAAATTTTTATTTAGTGCATCTATTCTGGCTTTTATCGAAGTAAATTCACCAGTTTCTAGGGTATCAGCGATCCCCGCTCGAATCGGATTTAAATCAACATAAGCCATTGCCGCTACCAATGCTTTTTCATCAAGTAGTGCTTGGCTTTTGAAACGGCTCTCCCAAAAGTGTCCAGTGCAATTGTCTTCCCTGTTCGCTTTACAAGCAATGTCGTAATTAAGCTCTTTCATAAACCAGCTCAAGCTCGATAACCTTGCCCGCCAAACTTCAATTAGTTCAATGCAGCGCGTTTGTTCAGCTAGGCTAGTGAGTTGTTTACTTTGCCAACGTTGAATCAAAAACGGTAGCTTGTGCACTTGGCTCCAACGTTCAACGACTTCATGAAATGTGAGTTTTAATGCTCTATTTTGGTTAATATTTACAACCAGATGATAATGATTACTCATAATGGCGTATGCACAAATATCAATGCAATAGACGTTCGTTAACGAATAGATTTTTTGTTCTATCCATTCTCTGCGATGTTCATAACAACGATTGGTCAACGTATCTTTTCCGCATAAAAAGCTACGCCTCACGCAGCGAGAAACGCAGTGATAATAAGATGTTACATCCGTAGAAACCAGTTGTTGTCGAGCGGTGGTCAAAGTAGTGTCCTCCATTAAACGTGAAGGAACCTTAGCAACAAATGATGAATAAATGTGCAACTAAGTCGTCAAAAAACTAAAAATCATACTTTTTTCATACTTTTGGTGTGTGTCCTTTAAAAGGAGGTATAAGATCAATTTAAACGCGACTGACGAGAATACTTATG
Source organism: Vibrio sp. A8-1 (assembly GCF_013048685.1). Taxonomy (NCBI): domain Bacteria; kingdom Pseudomonadati; phylum Pseudomonadota; class Gammaproteobacteria; order Vibrionales; family Vibrionaceae; genus Vibrio; species Vibrio sp. A8-1. The sequence goes on along the minus strand of NZ_VHTC01000002.1, from coordinate 140,980 downwards.
ACGATAACCTTGGCCACGATTAACCTGTTTAACTACTTAGAGCCGCCCAACGCATTTTATCAATTTGATAATATATACACCAATGAACAGTGGCAGAAAAAAAATGCTTGGTTTGCGACTAAAATTCAGCAGTTGAACGCAGATGTGATTGGTTTTCAAGAAGTGTTCAGTTTTGCAGCGCTACGCCAACAAATGAATGCTCTGGGTTACCCGCACGTGGTGTGTGTCGATAGTCCAATGATTGAAGATGACTACATTTATCGCCATCCAGTGGTCGCGCTGGCTTCTCGTTACCCTTTAACCCAAGTAAGCCCATTACAAGCTGTTCTCCCTGAGCAAAACCAAGCGTTCAGTTTTCATCGTATTCCTCTGCACGCGACGATTGAAGTCCCAAAACTTGGGGCTATCGATGTGTATGTCGTGCACTTTAAATCTCAGCGCGCTACGGAAGCCGCCCAAGCTCCGAACAATCTGGTGGAAGAATGGCAACAAGAAACTCTTGGCCGTTGGTTATCTACCGTGCAGCGTGGCTTTGAAGTCAATTTAACCCATCAATATATTATTCATACTCGCCAAAAAACTCAGCGCCCGTTTGTACTAATGGGGGATTTTAATAAGCCTTTGCATCATGAAGAGTTTCAAGGTTTGATGTCTCAAGCTTTGTATCGTAAACCAGAAACGCAAGATCCTCTGAGTGATTATGTGTTTTACGACAGTTGGGATATCTATAGCGAAGCAACCGGGCAAATGCGCCAAGCGACTTATTATGCAGGGGCCACGGGATCGGTGCTCGACTACATTCTACTTTCCGCCGACTTTTCTCCCTTATCAACAGCCCCTAAAGGCAATGTCAGCGGCTATACGGTTTTGGATCAGCATTTGGTTAACCCAAGTTTTGCTGATGATAGTTTTAGTACCGATCATGCTTTGGTGGCGGTGACAATCACAGTTTAACTGTTAGTCACCCTCTATTAGGCAAAACCTAGCCCTGAGCGCTTTCTCTCCGACAAAAACCTCATACAAGCTTTGCTCTGCGGCGGCTTTTAGTCTTTAATATCGTCAAAGAAAATTTAAAGATAGGAAAGCAATATGTCGTCGGATTTTTACGGTTCGAGTGCCAATTACGCACGTAAAGAAAGTGGTTACCGAGAAAAAGCGCTCAAACTTTACCCATGGGTATGTGGTAAATGCGCTCGGGAATTTGTTTACTCCAACTTGCGCGAGTTAACCGTGCACCATAAAGATCATGATCACACCAATAATCCGGAAGATGGCAGCAATTGGGAGCTGCTATGCTTATATTGTCACGATCATGAGCATTCAAAGTATCTCGAACATGAACGTTACGGCGTTGAGTCAACCGCTAAGCTTGATGAGCACCAAAGCGCGACTTACAACCCGTTTGCCGATTTAGCTAAAATGATGAAAAAATAACTAGACGACTGGTCTAGTTATTTTTATAGTGTCGTCATGAACATGAAAACCAATGATACTCGTCAACATATTTTAGATGTCGGCTACCAACTGGTGGTGAGTAAAGGCTTTACCAATGTTGGCCTATCTGAATTGTTAAAAACCGCTGACGTACCAAAAGGCTCGTTTTATCATTACTTTAAATCGAAAGAGCAATTTGGCGAGGCATTAATCAATGATTACTTTGCTGATTACTCACAGCGAATTCATGACCTATTTGCCGACCAACACGGCACCGCTTACCAGCGATTAATGCGCTATTGGCAATACTGGCATGAGCAAAGTGAAGGTCAGTGCCATGCGCAGCGTTGTTTAGTGGTGAAGTTAAGTGCTGAAGTCGCTGATCTTTCTGATGCGATGCGCATCGCACTATTGAATGGGGCGAATGCCATTATCCATGCGATTGCTCAATGTATTGAGCAAGGGGTCAATGAAGGTTCAATTTACGTTCAGCACAGCCAGCTAACCGCTGAGCTGTTGTATAATTTGTGGATTGGCGCGAGCCTACTGAGTAAACTTCGTCAAGATAATCAAGGACTTGATCAAGCACTTATTACCACCGAGCAAATATTACAAGGCAAACCTGTAAGTTAAACCAGTGGCTTGTCTATATAGAATACCGCTATTTCGATAGCGGTTTTTTACCCACGAAAATTAGACGACTGGTCTAATTTAATATCTGGAATTTGATGTATGACTCAAACGATCAACCGCCAAATCGTACTGGCTTCTCGGCCACATGGTGCCCCGACTGACAGTAACTTTCGTTTACAACACGTGGCCAAACCAACTCCTGCGCAAGGTGAAGTATTACTGCGCACCATTTACCTTTCTCTCGACCCTTATATGCGTGGACGCATGAGCGATGCTAAATCCTATGCTGAACCTGTTGCGATTGATGATGTGATGGTCGGTGGCACTGTATGCCAAGTTGAAACCTCGCATCACCCAGACTTTACTGTTGGTGAGTGGGTGCTTGCTTATACTGGTTGGCAAGATTACGCCATCTCCAATGGTGAAGGCATATTGAAACTGGGGCGAGATCCGATAACCCCTTCCTATGCATTAGGCGTGATGGGGATGCCCGGTTTTACCGCTTACATGGGACTACTGGATATTGGTCAGCCTAAAGCAGGGGAAACCTTGGTTGTCGCCGCAGCAACTGGCCCTGTTGGCGCAACCGTCGGCCAGATTGGCAAAATCAAAGGTTGTCGCGTAGTCGGTATTGCAGGCGGAGAAGAAAAATGCCGTTATGCCAAACAAGTAGTGGGATTTGATGAGTGTCTTGATCACAAAGCGGATGATTTTGCTCATCAACTCGCCCAAGCCTGCCCACAAGGCATCGATGTTTACTATGAGAATGTTGGCGGCAAAGTCTTTGATGCGGTATTACCGCTGCTGAATACTTCAGCTCGCGTTCCTGTTTGTGGTTTAGTTTCCCAATATAACGCGACCGCGCTACCTACTGGCCCCGACCGCTTACCACTACTGATGGGCACTCTACTCACTAAGCGCATTCGTATGCAAGGCTTTATCATCTTTGATGATTACGGCGATCGTTATAGCGAATTTGCCCGCGAAATGAGTCAATGGCTTAGCCAAGGAAAAATCCACTACCGCGAGCAAATCATCTCCGGTTTAGACAATGCACCACAAACCTTTATCGGTTTACTGGAAGGTAAAAACTTTGGCAAAGTGGTGATTGAAGTCAATCAACCACTTTCAATCTAAAAGGAAAAAATCATGATCATCCTGCATCATCTTAATCAATCACGCTCAAAGCGGATTATCTGGTTACTGGAAGAATTGGGACTCGACTATCAAATTGTCGCTTATCAACGGGATAAAGCGACGTTTCTCGCACCGCCCGAACTAAAAACCGTACACCCTCTCGGTAAATCACCTGTCCTTGAAGATGATGGACTGATCGTTACCGAATCGGGGGCGATCACCGATTATTTAATTGAAAAATACGGCCGACAATTTGCTCCGCAACGTGGCAGTGTTGATTACGTTCACTATCAACAATGGCTACATTTTGCTGAAAGCTCTGCAATTTTACCGTTATTATTACAGATGTTTGTCGCAAAAGATGGTTGTCAAACCAACTTTTTAAAAGGCTATGCTGATCACGAAGCAGCGCAAGTAATGCGCTATTTTGACCAATCTTTAGTCGATAAAACCTATTTGGTCGCCGAGCAACTCACAGGGGCTGATATCATGATGTCATTTATTGCTGAGATTTTGGTCAAAGATGGTGTCATCGAACACTATCCAAATATTGCGCGTTATTTGCGTCAGTTGGCCACACACCCCGCTTATCAAAAAGCCAATCAAGTCGAAGCGCAATACGCTTAGTCTTAGGGTAATCATCAACATCGCACGGCATAAATTAATGCGGTGCGATTTATCGATACTCGCTGATTTCTCGCCTATCCGCTCGACAATCGACTAAGCTAAGGATATCCGTAACAAGCTATTGAGAGCCGTCCTTAATGCATGAAAATTCGATATTAGAAAACCACATACCGCAACCTTATTCTAAGCCCCTCATGCCGCTCTCTGAACTGATGTTAGCCTTAACTGCCGCACTCGATATGACGGAAGGGCAACCGCCAGAGCATTGTATTCGTTGCTGCTGGATTGGCATGCACATTGGCCAAGCGATTGGCCTAGATGAGACACAACTCCACGATCTGTTTTTTACCTTATTACTCAAAGATGCGGGCTGTAGTAGTAACGCGGCGCGAATTTGTGAGTTATACATGACCGATGATCGTACATTTAAACGTAATTACAAAACCATCGGCACCAGCTTATCCAGCGCGATAAACTTTGTCATCAAACATGCAGGTGCTGGGCAAAGTTGGATAGAAAGGATCAGCACAACGCTGGATATATTGAAAAATGGTGGTGATTACGCACAAGAATTAATTCAAACTCGCTGCACGCGAGGCGCTGACATTGCTCGTGAGCTGCGCTTCTCTGAACCGGTTGCGCTAGGTATACACAGTTTAGATGAACATTGGGATGGCAAGGGCAGACCCGAACAATTGCAGCAAGAACAAATTCCACTTTACTCTCGTATCGCCCTACTCTCTCAAGTGGTGGACGTATTTCAATACCAACACAATCTCTCAACCGCTTTACAAGAAGTGCAATCACGCAGTGGTCAATGGTTTGACCCAGCGTTAGTGGATACTCTGGTCTCTATTGCTAAAACTGAATCGTTTGTTGATGGGCTCAAAGCGCAAGATATACGCCAACGTATAATGGCAATGGCTCCGGCTCAAGCGAATATTTATCTCGATGATGATTATTTCGATGATATTGTTAGTACCTTTGGCAAAATTGTCGACGCGAAAAGTCCCTATACCGCCGATCACAGCCAACGCGTAGCGATATATGCTGATTTGATCGCCGAACAGCTAGGTATTGACCCGCTCGAACGTCGTTGGCTAAAACGCGCGGCTTTGCTGCATGACTTGGGTAAACTTGGGGTCAGTAATACCATTTTGGATAAACCCGATAAGCTCAACGATCAAGAATGGGAAGCCGTTAAAGCTCACGCCTCACTTACTGAACAAATATTAATCAACATCTCAGCTTTCCGCTCTTTGGCAACCATTTCAGCCGCTCATCACGAGAAACTCGATGGGACCGGTTATCCGCGACAATTAGCAGGCGAAGAGATTTCACTAATGACTCGGATCATCACTACCGCTGACATCTTCGATGCGATTACCGCTGAAAGGCCATATCGCGGCGCGATTCCTATCCCTCAGGCACTAGCAATAATGCAAGACAACCTACACACCGCGATTGATGTGGATTGCTTTAATGCATTAACCATCGCGATTAAAAAACTGCCTGAGTGGCAATCAATCGATCTTTAATAAGACCATAAAGATGAACCGCCACGATTATCTAACCATCGTGGCGATCGGTATAACAAACCTAAGCGGCGCTGAGGATTTTCTCTTGGTGAGCAAGATACTCGTCATAAGTGCCTTGAAACACCTGTAGCCGTTTATCTTTGATCTCAATAATCGATGTCGCCAGCGAAGATACAAACTCTCGGTCATGGCTAACAAAAATCAAAGTGCCTTTATAACCTTTTAATGCGGTGTTTAGCGCTTCAATCGCTTCCATATCCATGTGGTTAGTGGGTTCATCCATGACTAAAACGTTGACGTCTAACATCATCAATTTACCAAACATTAAGCGGTTTTTTTCTCCACCGGAGCAGCTTTTGGCTTTTTTGTTGGCATCATCGGCACTAAACAGCAGACGCCCCAAAATACCACGTACAATCAGATCATCATGCTTTGCGGTGCGCCATTGTGAAATCCACTCAAAGACAGTTAAGTCGTTATCAAAATCGGCGGTATTGTCTTGAGGACAATAACCGATTGAGGCATTTTCTGACCATTTCACTACCCCTTGCGTTTGAGCCAATTCACCGACTAAACAGCGCAATAAAGTACTTTTACCGACACCATTTTCACCGATCACCGCCAAACGAGTTCCCGCTTCTAGCAACAAGTTGCCTTTTTCAAATAATGGCCCCTCATCAAAAGCATGCGCTAACTCTTGTAGCTCAAGCGCTTGGCGATGTAGTTTTTTCCCTTCACCAAAGGTAATATGTGGACTCACTCGGCTACTTGATTTCACTTCATCAAGTTTGATTTTATCCATTTTCTTGGCACGTGAACTGGCTTGCTTAGCTTTAGAAGCATTGGCACCAAAGCGGTTGACGAAATCTTGTAACTCATTCAGCTCAGCCGTTTTTTTGGCATTCCCCGCTAGCAGTTGCTCACGAATCAAGCTTGATGCTTCTAAGAAATAATCATAATTACCCGGATAAATCCGCAGTTCACCATAATCAATATCAGCCATGTGGGTACAGACGGCATTTAAGAAGTGGCGATCGTGAGAGATGATGATCATGGTACATTTACGCTGCTTCAACTCTTCTGCTAACCAGTTAATGGTGTGAATGTCCAAGTTGTTGGTCGGCTCATCAAGCAATAAAATATCGGGGTTAGCAAACAGAGCTTGCGCTAATAAAACACGCAGTTTCCACCCAGGGGCGACTTGTTGCATCAAACCAAAATGCAGCGATTCTTCAATACCTGCTTGCAGTAGAATATCTCCCGCTCGACTTTCCGCAGTATAACCATCCATCTCGGCAAATTCGCTTTCTAGCTCAGCGACTGCCATGCCATCGGCTTCACTCATTTCAGGTAATGAGTAAATTCGTTCACGTTCTTGTTTAATTTCCCACAGCTTACGATCGCCCATGATCACAGTATCAATCACGCTAAATTGCTCAAAGGCGAATTGATCTTGACTTAGAACGCCGAGCTTTAGGCCAGGAGTCATCGAAACATTACCAGAGCTTGGTGTAAGCGCACCACTGAGGATCTTCATGAATGTCGACTTACCACATCCATTCGCACCGATTAATCCATAGCGGTTACCGTTGCCGAATTTAGCAGAAATGTTTTCAAATAAGGGTTCTGCACCAAATTGCATGGTGATGTTGGCAGTAGAGATCAAAGAAGTCTTCCTAGGTATGAATATGAACGAGACGTTGGGTGACAACCGATAACGGTCACACACCAATTAATAGGTATTGATACCCTAATCATGGCTCGATGCCGAGCTGGCCATCGGTGAACATCATCAGGGTATAGATAGGCGGCGAATTATACAGGTTTATCACACAAATGATAGATATGAGAGATTAATCACAGAAGTCTTCCCATGGCGTAGCGTTAGATTCGCCAATCCTCATCCGGATGCTCTGCTTGAGTTAAGTGGCTAAAAGCTTGAAATTGGCTGATAAAGATTTGCCCGGTGAAATGCTCTAAAAACGTTGAGCGTTGTATTTCATCCATCACGGGGCCTTTGACCTCAGACAAATGCATGGTAATACCAGATTGAGCAACACGCTCTGCGATTAAATGTAAGCTCTCCAAGGCACTACTATCAATACGATTGACCCCAGAAAGCATCAATACCAAATGCTGGGTTTCAGGGTAGCTGGCTAAATACTCTGGAATTTTATCTTCTAAATAACGGGCGTTTGCAAAATATAGGCTTTCATCGATGCGTAAAGTTAATACCGTTTTGCTTTGCTTAACTTGAAAACGCTGCACATTACGAAAATGTTCACTACCTTCGATTAATCCCACCACCGCGATGTGCGGCTGACTGGTTCGCCATAAAAAAATCACTAATGAGAGCAGCACGCCAATGATGATCCCCCACTCAATATTGATAAAGAGCACTCCAACAATAGTACTTAACATGACCACGCCATCGCTTTTTGCGGCGTGCCAGGTGGTAAAAATGGCTTTAATATCAATCAAAGCCGATACTGCAACAATAATAATCGCCGCCAAAACCGCGTGAGGGAGATAGCTAAACAGTGGCGTGAAATAGAGTACAGTGATGCCGATCCCTATCGCGGTCAACATGCCCGCCAATGGTGTTTCCGCTCCCGCATCATAGTTAACCACTGAACGAGAAAGTCCCCCCGTAACCGGAAACCCGCCCTGTATCGCAGAGGCAATATTCGCCCCACCCAAAGCGATGAGCTCTTGGTTTGGTTCAATTCGTTGACGTCTTTTCGCCGCTAACGTTTGGCCAACCGACGCTGACTCAACAAACCCGACCACGCTGATCAGCAGCGCTGCAGGCAACAGTTGAACCATTAAGTTGATTTCAAACACGGGCATAACCAAACTTGGTAACCCCGTAGGGATAGCGCCAACTACACTCACCCCTTGAGTGTGCTGTGGAAAGTAATCAATGATCAAGATGCTCGCGACCATGACCATCACCGGCAGTAATTTGGTGATATGGCCCGCCCACGATGCAGAGCAGCCAAGGTTTTGTAATAAAGAGGAGAAATAACGTCGGCCAAGCACCAATAGTACTAAACTCCCCAGCCCCAGCCATAAGGTCGGATAGTGCACAGCAGCCAACACTTCATTGAGCGAGCCATCGGCTACTGATAAGCCCAGTAACTTAGGTAATTGTCCCCAAATAATCACAACGCCAGAGGCGGTCATAAAACCGGATAGTACCGAATGACTTAAAAACGTCGTTAAAAAGCCTAAACGAAACACCGCCATGATTAAGAGCATCAGCCCAGATAAAAACGCCAGCGTCGCCGCGGCAGTTATATAAGCGTGTGTCCCAACGTCATACAAGGGCGCAATCGCTTCTGCCGTCATTAAGGAAATCACCGCAACGGGGCCAACAGCCAACGTTTTGCTGGTCCCCAACAGGGTGTAAGCCACCAGCGGTAAAATACTGGCATATAGGCCATAAACTGGAGGTAAACCAGCCACAATCGCATAAGCTAAACTTTGTGGCACCAGCATCAAGGTGACAATGATCGCCGCCACTCCGTCTTTGCTGGCAGCCTGACGAGTGTATTTCGGCAACCAAGTCACGATGGGCAGATATTGACGCCAAGCTAGCTTCATTGGCTGATTCCTATTTACTTTAATTTCAACTCTCCGCGCTTGTGCTTAACGCTGAGCAAATCGCTCGCCGAGACCATCAAGCTTAAAGCCTTGCTTGGTAGCAACCTGCAAACGCTCACTGAACATCGCGCTATCTTGACTTGCCAGTGACCACAACATACTAGAACGCGTTCCCGTGCGACAAAAAGCTAAGATAGGTTGAGGGAGCGTCTGTAACAATTCACCAAATTGATGGATCTGAGCTTCGCTAATTTGGCCCCCCACCACAGGTAAATAAACATAAGCTAAACCAAGCTGATCGGCATGTTGTTCAATCGCTTGATTCAATGGTTGACCACTTTCCTCGCCATCGGGCCGATTATTGATCACCGATTTAAAACCTAAACCAGCGATCTGTTCGATATCACTTGGCTCAATTTGCGGTGCAACGGTAAGTTGTGGGGTTAATGTAATCAATGTCAACATCAAACTATCCTTGTTAGTTAAACTTTATTAAGCGGAATTTTTAGATACTGAACACCATTGTCTTCAGCCGGAGGTAATACGCCAGCACGCATATTGACCTGAACCGAGGGCAAGATCAAAGTCGGCATCGATAAAGTCGCATCCCGAGCTTGACGCATGGCGACAAACGCAGATTCTTCCACGCCATGACCAACATGAATATTATGCACACGCTCTTCACCAATCGTGGTTTGGAAAAGAAATTCTTCTCGCCCCGGCGCTTTGTAGTCATGGCACATAAATACGCGCGTTTCATCGGGTAAGGTGAACAGTTTTTGAATGGAGTGATAGAGCGTTTTAGCATCCCCGCCCGGAAAATCACAACGTGCGGTACCGTAATCAGGCATAAACAGCGTATCACCAACAAAAGCACTGTCACCAATCAGGTAAGTCATACACGCTGGTGTGTGTCCCGGAGTATGAATCGCTTTAGCCTGAAGGTTACCTACCGTGAATGACTCCTGCTCGGTAAATAAATGATCAAACTGGCTGCCATCTGCGGCAAAATCCTGTTCTGCGTTAAACAACTTTCCAAAGGTATCTTGAACCACGGTAATCTGTTGACCTATCGCCAGTTTACCGCCCAGTCGTTGCTTGAGGTAAGGCGCGGCACTTAAGTGATCGGCATGGACATGGGTTTCTAAAATCCACTCCACTGATAAGCCTTGTTGTTCAACAAAGGCGACCACTTTATCGGCGGACTCATAAGATGTTCTGCCTGATGCTGGTTGGTAATCCAGCACAGAGTCGATGATTGCACATTTCGATGAACTCGGGTCGACCACAACATAGCTATATGTGAATGTGTTAGCGTCAAAAAATTCATGAACATTAGGTTTCATTACAATCCCCCCACCACAATAATTAGCAAACACTTATTTAGATTATACTAATTCATCATCGCGCGTTTTGCCAGTGATACGAGTAAAATTTGTCCATTTACTGTTACTTCATCGATTTCCACGCCCAAATCGCCGCAGCAATCACCATACTCATCCCTGCGCCTAAATATAGTGTTTCAATACTGGCACCCACTTCCACCAAATGCTCAAGGAAAAGAATGATCATGATCACCACCGCCACTTGCAATAAAGTGATTTTTAAATCATGAAAATTTCTAATCGCGAGAGCAGAAAGAAAGGGACTCGCCTCCAAAGCTGATGGGCGAATAAAAAGACGATATAAACTGGCGGCAATGATTTGAAAGGTAATCGCAATCAGTGAGATATCTAAGACTTTTAGCAACCTCACCGCCAACATTTTGCCTTGAGTAACGCCAGATGGAATTCCGCCCCACAAATTACTGACAATACCGAACATAATCGACAGCACAACGAGATATAAGATCACCGCAGCAACAAAACTGGTCACGATAACCGCTAACACTAAAAATCGACTACTACCAAATAAACGATCCATCATAATGATTACTCTTTTTAGCCCAGAGATAAGCAGCTCAGGTACATAAAACCGCTGTTTTTAAACTTACTTTGATAAGCAACTTATAATCTATCATAGCTGATCACTCGATGGGGAAAGCCAATGACGACCTTTGTGAGCATCGCAGCATCCCCCATCAAAAGTAAGTACAACGCCAGTCTTTTACCCATTACGCATCACTAAAAATAATCATTGTCATCAAGCCTTAACGGTTTATTCACATAAAAGTCACCTTTCCCTTCTACCGTGTACCAACTTGTTTAAGGACGACAACCTGAGGTTTTATCATGAAATTGTTAGCTCAATGCGTCGCACTGGCGTTAATCGCAACGCCACTTGCTCACGCACAATTATCGCTCGATTCACGCTATAAAGATAACGATGGTGATCTGGTCGCCGATATCCCCAGTAATGCGTCAGCTTGGGTGAACCCTTCAACACTGATTTTTGCCTATACCCCCGTCGAAGATCCCGCGGTTTACGCGGATGTCTGGAAACCATTTTTAGACCATATGGCTAAAGTGACTGGCAAACGAGTCCAATTTTTTCCCGTAAATTCTAACGCCGCACAAATTGAAGCCATGCGTTCAGGACGTTTACACATCGCTGGATTTAACACAGGTTCAAATCCATTAGCCGTCGCGTGCGCGGGTTTTCGTCCTTTTGCGATGATGGCCAGAGAAGACGGCAGCTACGGTTATGAAATGGAAATCATTACCTACCCAACGTCTGGAATTGAAAAGATTGAAGATCTGCGTGGTCGCACCTTGGCATTTACTGCAGAAACCTCTAACTCGGGATTTAAAGCGCCACAAGCGCTACTTGAGGCGAGTTATCAATTAACCGCAGGCAAAGATTATACCCCCGCCTTCTCGGGTGCTCACGATAACTCCATTTTAGGCGTGGTTAACCGCGACTACGATGCCGCTGCCATTGCCAATTCTGTTGCCAAGCGCATGGTCGCAAGAAACGTGATTAACCCAGACAGCTATAACACGATCTTTAAATCGGAAAGTTTCCCAACCACAGGTTATGGCGTGGTTTACAACCTACACCCTGATTTACAACAAAAAATCCGCCAAGCCTTTTTCAGTTTTGATTGGAAAGGTACAGCGATGGAAAAAGAATTCTCTCAGTCGGGTGAAGCACAGTTTATTCCTATTACCTTCAAAGAACACTGGTCTGTGGTGCGTGAAATCGATCAAGCCATGGGGGTTAAATACACCTGTCGTTAAGCCTTAAACGCCAGATGATACTGATCATCTGGCGCTTTTTATCATCAAGGAGTGGATTCATGCTGACCATCAATGGATTAACCAAAACTTACCCAACGGGCGATAAGGCCCTCAATAACGTTTCATTCAGTGTGCCTAAAGGGCAAGTTGTTGGCTTAATTGGCCCTTCAGGAGCTGGGAAATCAACCTTAATTCGCTGTATTAATCGCTTAGTCGAGCCCAGTGACGGGCAAATTATTTTAAATGACTTAACGGTCAATCAACTGTCTCAAACTCAGTTACGACAAGCAAGACGAAAAATTGGCATGATCTTTCAAGAATATGCCCTCGTTGATCGCTTAACGGTGATGGAGAACGTCCTCTCGGGACGATTAGGTTATGTCTCGTTTTGGCGCAGTTTTTGGCGACAATACCCCGAACAAGACATCAGCAACGCTTATCGTCTACTGGGTCGTGTGGGCTTACTTCAACATGCTGACAAAAGAGCCGATGCATTATCTGGCGGACAACGCCAACGGGTAGGTATTGCTCGTGCTCTAGCTCAAGATCCAGAACTGCTGTTGATTGACGAGCCAACCGCGAGCTTAGATCCTAAAACCAGTCGCCAAGTGATGCGTTTATTGGTTGAAATGTGCAACGAACGTGGCTTACCAGCGATCATTAATATTCATGATGTGGTCCTCGCTCAGCAATTTACCGACCGAATTATTGGCTTAAAAGCCGGTGAGGTGGTGTTCGATGGATCTCCACAGCAGCTAACAGAAAGTGTATTGACTCGAATTTACGGTGAAGAGGATTGGACCAGCATGCGCCAGCCAGAATCATCCCTTGACACAGAACTGGCCTCTCAAGCTCATCGTTCATTGGTGAATGCATGAACCCAGTACCTTATTCAACTCAATGGCGCAAACCGCCACAGATCATTAAAAGTCGCGTTTGGCGATGGGTGATTACTCTTTTGTGCCTAATCTATTTATGGTTCGCGATTGGCAGTATAGATATTAACTGGCTAAGGATTTACGAAGGATTAGAACGGGCACAGCGCTTTATTGGTGGATTCTTACAGCCTGATTTTTCCACTCGCTGGCGAGATATTTCCGCTGGAATGATCGAAAGTTTAACCATGACTTTAACTTCCACTGTGGTGGGTATTGCTTTAGCGATTCCGGTTGGACTTGGCGCAGCTCGCAACTTAAGTCCAACTTGGGTTTATATGATTTGTCGCGCTTTTATTGCTATTAGTCGCTCTTTACAAGAAATTATCGTCGCAATCTTTTTCGTCGCTTTATTTGGCTTTGGTGCTTTTGCTGGCTTTTTGACCTTAACTTTCGCCACGATTGGTTTTATCGGTAAATTACTGGCAGAAGAAATTGAGGGCATCGACCCCGTCCCTATTGAAGCGATTAAAGCCACTGGCGCATCATGGTTACAGTGGATTAATTATGCTATTCAGCCACAGGTGTTACCGCGTCTACTTGGATTGTGCTTATACCGACTCGATATTAACTTTCGTGAGAGTGCCGTAATCGGCATTGTTGGAGCCGGTGGCATTGGCGCAACACTCAATACCTCTCTCTCGCGCTACGAATATGACAGTGCTGGCGCCATTCTCTTACTGATTATTGCGATTGTAATGCTCAGTGAATATGCTTCAGGCTATCTACGGAAATACGTGAAATGAATCCTCTCAACTCAAGCCTAACTTGGCAATATCGTACGCCAAAGACTCAATTGTTACTTTGGGTTGGTTGGATGTTACTGCTGGCTTTGTTTATTTATTGCTGGAATGTCATGACAGAACATACCATGTGGGTGTTCGTCTACGATGCTCCTCAAGCCGCTGCTGATTTAATAGACAGAGCCTTTCCTCCCCGTTGGTCTTATATGGAGCGCTTATGGTCGCCATTGTGGGACACGCTCAATATGGCAACCTTAGGTACGTTACTGGGCGTCATTCTGGCTACGCCACTGGCTTTTTTAGCCGCCAGTAATACCACACCCTCTAGAGTATTGGTGAGACCAATTGCTTTGTTTGTCATTGTCGCCTCTCGCTCAATTAACTCTTTGATCTGGGCACTGCTACTGGTTTCGATTCTTGGCCCTGGTCTACTGGCTGGCATTTTAGCCATTGCACTGCGATCCATCGGTTTTGTCGGCAAATTATTGTATGAAGCCATTGAAGAGACCGAACTGACTCAAATTGAAGCAATAACCGCCACGGGGGCAAGTCAAGCGCAGGTTTTAAATTATGCGATTGTGCCGCAAGTATTACCTACGTTTTTTGGGATCAGTGTTTTTCGTTGGGATATTAATATTCGCGAAAGTGCGATCTTAGGTTTAGTTGGAGCGGGTGGTATCGGCATGCAATTGCAATCTAGTTTAAATGTCCTCGCTTGGCCTCAAGTCACCTTGATTATTTTAGTCGTCTTGGCAACGGTCGTCGTAAGTGAATGGATCTCTGCCAAGGTCCGTCAAGCAGTGATTTAATGGGGTTAGCTCTTAATATTCAACGTTAGGGCAATAACAAAGTGGAGAGCTCTTCTCCACTTTGTTGTCTTTATCCGGCTCAATAACAACCGATATAAACTCGGTTGTTATACTTTAAAACGCTGTAACTGCTCATCCAATTGGTTAGCACTATCAGCCAGATGCTGGCTTTGTTCAGCCAAATCTTGCGCCGATTGGCTAATATGATCAGCCGACAGATTAATATGACTGACATTGCTGTTCATCTCTTCAGCTACGGTATCTTGCTGCTCTGCCGCGGTGGCAATTTGGGTCACCATGTCATTCGCTCGAGTCAGCTCTGTCACCATCTGTTTTAACATTTGCTTAGTTTCGGTTGCGGTTTGAACATTTTCTGTCACACGACTATGACACTGCTTCATCGCTTGTGACGCACTGCCCGCTCTGGCAATTAAGGACTCGATGGTTTGCTGAATTTGATGCGTCGATTGCTGAGTACGGCCAGCCAAATGACGCACTTCATCAGCAACCACCGCAAAGCCGCGACCTTGCTCTCCTGCCCGAGCGGCTTCAATCGCCGCATTTAAGGCCAATAAGTTAGTTTGTTCAGAGATGGCTTGAATCACATCAACAATTTCATTGATCCCCGCGACATCATTCCGCAGCGCTTCAACCAATTGATCGGTTTGCGAGACCTCTTGAGATAGCTGTTCGATATTTTGCTCCGTTCTCTCCATCATGCTATTACAACTTAACGCTTGATTGGCGACATCGTCGGTCGAAGCGGCGGTTTGCTCGGCATTTTGCGCCACATCGCGAATGGTCGCATTCATTTCATTCATGGCGGTCGCTAACTGCTCCAATTGCATGCGCTGCGATTGGGTACTGGTTGCGGTCTCCTCACTGGCCGAAGCGATGGATGACGCCATCTCAGCGGCATTCATCGCTGACTGCTTGGCGGTAATTAAAGCTTGATGGGTACTTTCGATCATTGAATTTATCGAACGCCCTAAACTAGCAATCTCATCCCGTCCTTTAGGATTAAAACGCACCGTCATATCCCCTTGCGCTGCCCGCTGTACTTTGGTGACAAACAGAGCCAGAGGGTCGGTAATGTTTTTACCGATAATGCTCGAAAACAGTAAAGTAATCACCACGCCCGCCAAAGCAAAGCCAACATAAAATAAGGCATTGTGATACACCGTTTGATTGATATCGTTAACGATAACGCCGGTACCAATGACCCAATTCCAACCATTGGCTTGTGCAACATAGGAAATTTTGTCCTCAATCGGACCATTCGGTGGCACAAAAGTGTATTCGACAAACCCAGCGCCTTGACGTTGAACAACCTGTGCCATTTGTTGCCAATGAAAACGACCAGCACCATCACGTACCTGACTCATATCTTGATTGGTCATTTCTGGGCGCAGAGGATGCAGTACTAGACGAGCATTAGCCGTCATCACCCAAAAATAGTTACCATTGTCATATCGGAGTGCCTTGATCGCTTCGATCGCTCGTTGCTTGGCTTCTTCTTCACCAATTCTTGGTGCTAAACGAGCATAATAATCAACTAAACTGACCACTGATTGGACTTGATTTTCAACACTTTGTTGGCGTTCTTGAAAGGCCATTTCTCGTAACTTACTTACCCCGTAGAGGCTGATAAGCACAATAATGGCCAGAGAAATGAGTTCGATCACCAAGATTTTCTGACGAACGTTGAGGGCTCTAAGTATCTTTAACATAGTGTATTCCTAGCGCAAGCGTAATGACGGGCATTTTTGCCTCTGTATGATGATTCCATCCTGATTCTTTGTGATATTCATCCAAGAACCGGGACTTACTATGGAAAACATTTACCGCTTATGCAACAGGACCATTATTTTTATGTGGATTTATTCTAACTTTCACGCAACAAACCTTAAACGTCCTCATCAATCAGTGGTGAATCACCGCGCGATAACGCCTTTATGGGGTTGAACAACGTGCAGGCGGGCTTTTTCTTTTACTGCTCGTCGACCTTTTCTTGGTTTTAAATGCAGGTCGCTTAACCGGCGGTAAAGCTCGCAACGAGGCGGGGACAGGTTGTTGTTTCACTTGCTCTATCCATTGGCTAATTTGTCGCTCAAGATCTTCAATAAAGGGTTGATAAGCTTGACCTCTTTCTGCCATCGCTTGCAGTTGATGCTCCCAATGAGCGGTCATATCAGGATAAGTGGCTTGCAGCGGTAGCGCCTCCACCAGTCCTTTGCCAGCCGGAGTACTTTTTATCTGTTTTCCTTCTCGTGTCAGTAACTGACGCTTGAATAACGTATCTAAGATGCCAGCTCGAGTGGCTTCAGTGCCTAACCCATCGGTCTCACGAAGAATTTTCTTAAGCTCTTTATCTTCAACAAAGCGGGCGATCCCCGTCATCGCTTGCAATAACGTTGCCTCAGTAAAATAACGCGGCGGTTCGG
Organism: Vibrio sp. A8-1; assembly: GCF_013048685.1. NCBI lineage: Bacteria > Pseudomonadati > Pseudomonadota > Gammaproteobacteria > Vibrionales > Vibrionaceae > Vibrio > Vibrio sp. A8-1. The sequence goes on along the minus strand of NZ_VHTC01000002.1, from coordinate 123,895 downwards.
TCTGGCAAGTTTTCATCTCTCCTTCGCGACAGATCAACGATGTCCCCTTTGGTAGCGGCGGCACAGTATCAATTCCATCCTCAGGTTGCTCTTGTTGCCCTATGACACTTTTCCAGCCTGCGAACACCAATTGTCTGCCTTTAGCAATAAAGGTTCCTCCCGCAATGGTAAATACGAGTTTAGCTTCAGCGTATACTGCGGGAGGATAAAATTGCAGTACGTACTGGCGAGCAATTAACTGATAAATATTCTGCTCAGCAGCAGAAAGTCCATGTACAGCACTTTGCTTAGGGGTAGGAATAATCGCATGATGTGCATCAACTTTACTGTCGTTCCACGCTTTAGAACGGAATGTACGGTATGCACCGGCGACCGCAGTTTGTAATGGCTGAAGATTATGAGCAATCGCCGTCAGTATCGTATCCACCTGAGTTAAATGTTCTTTAGGTAAATAACGACTGTCGGAACGTGGATAAGTGATTAACTTGTATTTTTCATACAGTGACTGACAAATATCTAATACTTGTTGAGCACTCAAACCATAGCGCTTGGCAGCATCAATTTGTAAGGCCGATAATGAATAAGGCAGTGGTGCTGCTTGCTTAGTTTGCGTTTGTTCTGACGCCGCAACAATCGCAGGCTGATGTTGAATACGACGTGCAACATTGTCAACCAAAGCGCGGTTTAACACTCGTCCCTCTTCATCTTGCCAAGGCTGGCAGGCGTCACTAGGCTGCCAGCGAGCTCGAATATCAAACTCATGCCCTTCGACTTGATAAGGGATCAATGCGTGTAAGGTAAAATAATCATGGGCGACAAAATGGGCTATCTCGGCATCACGACGGACCACCAAACCCAGTATAGGTGTTTGCACTCGACCAACGGATAATACCCCTTGATAACCCGCTTTTTGTCCAAGCAAGGTATAAGCACGAGACATATTCATACCGTATAACCAGTCAGCCCGAGAGCGTGCTAAGGCTGAAATCGACAATGGAATAAATTCACGATTACTGCGCATTGTTGAAAGTGCGCGTTTCACCGCAGGCAAATTGAGATCGCTGATCAGTAAACGTTGAATGGTTTGCTGCTTTTGTTTAGAGACCTGACAATAATCGATAACCTCATCAACCAACAGTTGACCTTCACGATCTGGATCGCCAGCATGGACAATTTCTTGGCTACTTTTTAGTAACTTACGCACTACGGCCAATTGTTGACTCGCCGTTTTCCGCGGCTTCAATTGCCACTTTTCGGGTAGGATGGGTAAATCAGCCAAATTCCACTTTTTGTATCGCGGATCATAGCTGTCCGGTTCCACTTGCTCCAGTAAATGACCAATACACCAAGTCACCTTATCGCCATTGGCACATTCAATAAAACCTTGCTGCTTTTTATGGGGCTTGGGCAACGCATCAGCAATGGCTCGGGCTAAACTGGGTTTTTCAGCAATGAATAAGCGGCTCATAACAGTCTAAAATCAGAAAAAATTAGGGCCACATTAACCAATGTGACCCTAAAGAATCAAGCTAAACTGTTTTTTTATACAGCATTACGCTTCATCTGTCGCGTTACGTGCGGCCGCTTCTTTAATTAATGGCTGTAGTTCACCTTTTTGGAACATTTCCAAAATAATGTCACAACCACCAATCAATTCACCTTCAACCCATAACTGGGGAAAAGTAGGCCACTGAGCATAAACCGGTAGCTCTGCGCGAATATCTGGATTTTGTAAGATGTCGACGTAGGCAAATTTTTCACCGCACGCCATTAACGCTTGAGCGGCTTGCGAAGAGAAACCACAGCTTGGTAGTTTAGGTGACCCTTTCATATAAAGAAGAATTGGGTTTTCGGCAAGTTGCTGTTTAATTTTATCGATGGTTTCCATTGCTTCCTCTTAATGGATGGCTAAGTTAATCCCTTCCATTCTAAATCATTAAGAGAGAATAAAAAGCACATTCTGTTTATGGATTTAGCAGAGTAAGTATCAAGTGATCGCGGTATATTGACTTAACTGAACTTTTTCTTTCACTTGGGGTGTTAATAAAGTAAAAACTTGCTAAAATGCATAGCAAGTCAGTTTTATCGACTCCATTACAATAACACTGGAAGCAATCAAAGAAGTGTCTACATCAGTCGTGGGCCGTAACCTGTATTTGACCTCGTCTGCTTAGTCGTTTCTTTCCTCTCAACAACGGAGAATTGAACAATGGCATTTGAACTACCAGCACTACCTTACGCAAAAGATGCGCTACAACCGCACATTTCAGCAGAGACTTTGGATTACCACCACGGTAAACACCATAATACGTATGTCGTAAAATTGAATGGTCTGATCCCTGGTACAGAGTTTGAAGGCAAATCTCTCGAAGAGATCATCAAAACGTCAACGGGCGGTATTTTTAATAATGCTGCACAGGTATGGAACCACACTTTCTACTGGCACTGCCTATCTCCAAACGGCGGTGGTGAGCCAACAGGCGCAGTGGCAGAAGCCATCAATGCGGCCTTCGGTTCATTTGCTGAGTTTAAAGCCAAATTCACTGATTCTGCGATCAACAATTTCGGTTCTTCGTGGACTTGGCTAGTGAAAAAAGCAGACGGTTCATTGGCGATTATCAATACTTCTAACGCAGCAACACCAATCACTGAGGAGGGAGTTACGCCTTTATTGACTGTTGATCTGTGGGAACATGCTTACTACATTGATTATCGTAACCTCCGTCCAGACTACATGAATGGCTTCTGGGCTCTAGTCAACTGGGAATTCGTTGCACAAAACCTAGCGAAATAATCTCGCTGACCAGCTGGTGAGAGTCAAATAACGCTCAACAGCCGATAAGCCTACCTAAAATAAGGTAGGCTTTTTTATTAAAGTTTTTTCTTCATGTGCCGTTATTAGTGGTGCATTGAGGAGAAACCATGCAAGTACATACATTAGACAAAGCCGGAATAATTAATGAGTTACAGCTCGGAACTGGGGTCAACCAAGCGGTACAGCAAGGTCGTCATGCCGATTTCGCTCTATTCATGGCACTCTTCTCTAATGATGTTCGCGATACCACGCCTATCGAGCCGATCACCACTCACCGTACGACTGAAGATCAGCTACGTCAACGCTTTGAACTGCCAGCATGTCAAGCACTACGCAATGATCAAAGCTCTTACGCTATTTCGGCTCAGCAAGCAAAACTGTTTCACTCTGGCGGCATGGCGAGCGCCAAACTGTCGCACTATTTGCAACCTGAAGTGCTCACCTACCTCCCTGAAGACACTGAAAATTTCCCAGAAGACGTGTATTTAAATCTCTCTGGGCATGACCGCCGTCATCTCGCACAGCAAGAGAATAAGACGTTGATGATAATGGATTTATATCCTCAGCTTAATCACGCCCTTAGGCAAGATCAACTACGAGCTCAGGTATAGGATATATCTCGACGGCGCTAAAAATAGCGAATCATCGATCAAAAAGTTTCTCTTTTTATCCCCCCAAAAGCCAACCGCCCCTAGAGCAGCTGTGTATATTTTTGCTTAAGCCTTGTCGCCGAATGTGAATAAGCGCAAAGAAAAAACGATTACTTTTCGAACAACTGGGTTTATTTGAAGCAATTCACACCATCATATCAAACCGTCAACCATGCTTAACGTACTCGATGGTCACGGCACCTCCAAGGAAGGCACACAATGAAAATTAAAAGTGCATTAATTTTAATTACTTCAGCTAATTCGCTACTGGGCAGCACGCTGGCGATGCATTTTGCTCGTTTGGGGGCTAACGTTATATTATGTGATACCAATCATAGTGCTTTAGTCACCACCTGGCAGCATTGCTACGCGATCAGTCATCGTGTTCATTACTACACGTTACCCGACCGCTCTCCAACGAGTATTCATCAGTTATTTGATTATATTGAAACCACCTACCACTCAGCCCCGGACGTGTTAATCAATCACTGGCCAAGCGTCAGTTTTCCTTCTTTGGTGGATGAACAGCCTACAGAGCGTTTTATTCAACAATTGGCCAATATGGCTTCATCCCTCTTTACCTTTGGGCAAACTTGCTCAGAAAGGATGCGTCAGCATCAAGCAAAAGGAGTGATTGTTAATCTCGTCTGGCACAATACCGCACAACAACAAGCTGGAATGGAAAATACCAATTCTATGGTTGCCGGCTTTACCCAAAGTTGGGCCAGAGAGTTAACGCCCTATAATATTCGTGTCGGTGGCGTGATCCCGATGGCGGGAGGCAATCATCACAATCTGCATTGGGCTGAAATTCAAGATGAGCTTATACGTAATACCGAATACATTGTGACTAATGACTATTTCAGTGGACGAGTCATGTCAGCATGATGGCAAAGAGAATACAGAAATAGAAAGTGCAGATCACTTTAGGGTCAAGTGACCTGCACTCATTGGATCTCAATAACAGATCGTATCAAGAAAACTAGAATCCGCCGTCGAGGTAATCATCAAGGAAATCTTCTTGATCAGTGTCGTAATGTTCTGTGTCTCGTTCAGCTTTAAAGTCACGACGTTGTAAATAGACTTCTCGCGTTAATGCGTAAGGATCAGGAGAACGCTGTAGCATGGCTTCTTGAGGCACTAAAGCGGCTCGGGTTTCCATTCCTTGAACCGCCCATTTACCAATACTTCCCCAAATATTCAAATACGCAAGAGGAACATACCAACCATCAACCGTATCCGCCACTTCCCGCACAGTATAGGGTCCATAACCCGGTACCATTAAGTATGGTCCGTTACCGACACCGTAATAACCTATCGCATCACCAAATTGTTTGTCATCATGCTTACGAATTCCGGCTTCTGAGGCGATATCAATCAAACCTAAAAGCCCAAAAGTACTGTTTAACCAAAAACGGTTAAAATGATCGAGCGCTTTTTCGCCATTACCCATGATCAGGTTATTAACCATACTGGCTGGCTCATCTAAATTGGATAAGAAATTCGCTAAACCGCGTCTTAATGGTGACGGGACATAATCGACATAAGCCAGTGAAACAGGACGAGCTAGGTAGGGATCTAGATAATCGTAGTTAATTTTCCACATCGCGCGATTAAACCCCTCTAAAGGGTCATTAGGATGTGATTCATTATGTGCATTTTCAGGTACCGAGCTACATCCGGCCAGTACCAGCATCAATAAAAGCATTGCTATCCGTAACAAACGGCTGGGCATGGTCATAATCCAATTGGTGAAAAGTCATTGCGACATTGCTCGACTTTTACAATATAAAAATAGGGTGAATATAACAATATGAGCCTTAAAATATCATATTATCGTCGAATTTGTCTTATTGATGTAACCAGAATATTAACGCTCGGTCATCAGTAAACAAAAAGCGTCGATTGCTATTAATCATTTTCAGTAACCAATAAAAATGATTAATGAGTTATTCAAAACCGTTGATACTAACACAGCATCCCAGAGACAAAATAGAATTAGCGCTAAACTCGTTATTAACCTGAACATTATCGATGAAAAAACGGCCAAAACCCCGCCTATGAGACGATAGTAAGCAAACTTCTTATAATGGTTTACGAAAATAAAAGCCAAAAGAAAGTGTACCACTACAAACACTCTCATTTGGCTTTTATTTAAAGAGAAGATTTACGAGTCGGTCTTTTACCCGTATTAGAAGCAGGCATGCGCCCTTCCGGATCGCTACTTAAAGGTGGAATAGATTCTTTACCGGCCAACTTTTTTTGCAATGATAACATTAATTCCGCTTCGGCTTTAGGTAACTCACACTCTTCGATAAGCTCATCAATGTCAGCGCCTAACTTGACCATTTTACTTGCCCGACTGTATAGGCGGGCATCGGTATCAACATTTTCTAACTGCTTAAGACGCTCACTTAAGTGAACGATGATCTCTTGTTGCCCTGTGACTTTTTGCCCAAGGCCGATTGCAGCAGAACGCACTTCTAACAACTGCTTGGTGGCTTTTTGCAACTCTTTATCAAGCTGGCGAACTTGTTGACGAAAATAATCGCCTTGGCGAGTTAATGAACGGCGCAAAAACCACAACCCAAGCGTTAATAGTACAACAATGAACGCCGCTCCCCCTGCAAGGACAGAAGGCGTAAAGTGTAAAAAATCACTCATTAGAGATGAGCCATATCGTCCCACTCTTCTTGCGATAGCAGTTTATTGAGATCAACCAAAATAAGCAGTTTTCCATCACGATTACTCACGCCTTGGATAAACTTAGAACTCTCTTCTGTACCGACACTTGGCGTGGTATCAATTTCCGATGAACGTAAGTAAACCACCTCAGCAACGCTATCGACTAAGATACCAATCACTTGACGCTCAGATTCAATGACAATGATTCGTGTATTGTCGGTGATTTCACCTTGCATCAGACCAAAACGTGAACGTGTATCAATAACGGTGACAACATTACCACGTAGGTTAATAATTCCTAAAACATAGTCAGGCGACCCTGGGACGGGTGCGATCTCGGTGTAACGTAACACTTCGCGGACTTGCATCACATTGACGCCATAAGTCTCTTCTTCCAATTGAAATGTTACCCACTGAAGCACTTCATCATTTGAGTGTTCTTTTCTCACTTCTACTTCAGACATACCTTTTCCTCTTTAAGTCGTGACCGACAAAATATGTATTATTTATCGAGCGCTTGGACATCAAGACCTGCATTAAGCATAGCGATTAATGCATGAACGTGTATCAAAGCACACATTTTTTCTTTAACCATTCCTGCGAGCCAAGGTCGTTTGCCCACTTGCTCTCGCCAGCGTACCTTATCGCTACTTAACCATTCAGTACCTAATAGTTTAGTACAAGCTAAGCCCCACAGGCTGTTATCTAACATGACTATATATTGATAGTCTTTTTTGTACGTATCATCCGCTAATTTATCAGACATTACCCATTTCGCCGTATCGACCACATCCAACTGTGAATCTCGGTTAGTTTGTAAGCCTAAATACCATGCTGGTCGTCCAATCAGATGGTTCAACGTGGCTTTACGATGAATACCACCTAACTCATCCAGTGGTACGGCGAAAGTCACTCCGTTAACATCAAAATACAAAACTTGAAAATTTTGTTCACGGATCGGACATTGCCACTGTCCAATGCCGAATGGATCAGGTTGTGTGTCCTCGGTCACTAACGTGTCATCTGCCATAACCGGCTCGATGATCACCTCAGGCTCTGCTTCCAAAGGCTGTAAAGAGGGTTCCTCAACAAACAGCTCTGGCTCTTCAATCGTGATAACAGGATCAGACTCAACAAGCGTCTCTTCAATATCCCATTCTTGAATTTCTTCCACTACCGTCTCAGTAACCGTTTGAGCAATTTGAGTGGTGTTTTCTGCCATAACCACTTCAAGATCAAGCTCAGCGACGGGATTACTGCTCTCTAATTGACTCAGCAAGCGTTGTACGTCATCTAAATTAGGCAACTCAAATTCGACTAATTCTTGATCGATATAGCTTTCTGCACTCCGCTGGCGAGCAGGTTGAGGTTGAGGATCATCTATTGAATGACTAATAAGCGTGGTCGAAAAAGGACCATCTTGCCAATTCGGCTCATCCAGCTCTTCCTCTAGTAGAGCCGCGAAGTAATCATCCAGTGCTTGTTCGCTAGATAGTAAGGAGTTACTCATCGATAGCCAACCTCTCTAAGAAGAGTAACAGCTGTTTGTAAGCAAACACTCCTCGGCTTCCTTCTGCAAAATGAGAAGCGGGTAGACGCTTCAAACTTGCGTCACGGAATTTAGTATCAATGGGAACGGCAGATGCCCATACCTGTTCAGGGTAATCTTTCTTTAGCTGAGTCAAAGTTTGTAATGACGCACGAGTTCGTTTGTCGTACATCGTAGGCACAATGGTGACTTTAAACTCGCGATTGCGTGACTTTTGCATGATCGCTAATGTACGGACCATGCGTTCTAATCCTTTCATTGCCAAGAATTCAGTTTGCACTGGGATTAAAATACGGTCACTCGCCGCCAACGCATTCACCATCATCACCCCAAGAATCGGAGGGCAGTCAATTAATACGTAGTCATAACGATGGCGTAGAGCAAGCAATGAACGTTTAAGTATTAATCCCATACCACTGCGATTACCCATAACTCGATCTAAGGTAGCTAATGACATATGAGCAGGGATCAGATCCATATTTTCAATATCGGTACGTAAGATTAATGGCTCGACATTTTGTTCATTAAACTCGCGTAACTGAAATAGATCAAAAAGGCTCGTTGGCACGGCATCAGAATCATAGCCTAAATAAGTCGTTAATGATGCATGGGGATCGGTATCGACCAGCAAAACGCGCTTACCTTGTTGGCTTAATAAGCCAGCAAGGGTAATGGTCGTAGTAGTTTTACCTACGCCTCCTTTCTGGTTTGCCACACTCCAAACAATCATTAACGTTTCCTTAACTCAAGCCAACTTCAATCAGCATACGTTCTGCGATGCGATCCAAGGGCAAATCTTCAGATGAGATTCCCGCTTTGGAAACCGCTTGCGGCATGCCATAAACAACGCAACTCTCTTCATCTTGCGCCCAAACTGTTGCGCCAGCAGATTGCAACATACGAGCACCCTCACGACCATCAGCCCCCATCCCTGTGAGGATCATCGATAAGACTTTATCCCCGAAAATCTTAGAGGCAGAACCAAATGTCACATCAACACACGGTTTGTAGTTCATCCGTTCTCCGCCATCAATAATGCGTAATCTGGCCGCTCCTGGGCGACCATCTAACATCATCTGTTTACCGCCAGGGGCGAGATAAGCGGTACCCGGTTTAAGAACATCACCATCTTCGGCTTCTTTCACCTGAATTTTACACAAAGAGTTCAGGCGACTTGCAAAAGCACCAGTGAAGGTGGCTGGCATATGTTGGATCAAAATGATCGGATGAGGATAATTAGCCGGCAATTTAGTTAAGATTTTCTGTAGCGCAACGGGGCCTCCGGTTGACGTACCAATCGCGGTTAATTGGTACTTTTTACCGGTTGCTTTAAAGCGTGATAATGCTGAAGGTGCAGTTGCCACACGTCCCTGAGCTGACGCTGATGAGTCAGATGACGAGCGCGAGGCAAGGTTCGAGGACGTGACACTACTGGTGACCACCGGACGACGCATAAAATTGCGTTTCGCCGCAATTTGTAACACTCGTTGCTGCAATAAAGTGACTGCATCTTCTCGATTGCGGGCTATATCTTCAAATTTTTTCGGCAAAAAGTCTAAAGCGCCAGCATCTAACGCATCCAGTGTCGCTTTGGCACCATCATGAGTCAGCGATGAAAACATTAGAATTGGCGTTGGATTATTAGCCATGATCTCACGTACGGCACTAATTCCATCCATCACCGGCATCTCAATATCCATGGTGATGACATCTGGTTTTAGACGCATGGCTTTATCGACAGCTTCTCGGCCATTAGTCGCCACATCAATCACTTCTAAGCGCGATTCAGCATTGATGATTTCACTCACTCGGCGTCGAAAGAAACTTGAATCATCAACAACTAAGACTTTAATCGGCATAGTTACCCTTATCATTTGGGTGGTCTATCGACCACTAGATACGCGAAGCAGCTGCGTATTTCTTAAGTAAATCAGAGACATCAAGTATCAAGGCTATATGACCATCACTGGTTATCGTAGCACCAGACATACCAGGCGTACCTTGTAACAATTTATCGAGAGGCTTAATCACCACCTCTTCTTGGCCAATTAATGTATCCACAACTAGGCCAACGCGTTGGTTACCAATTTGTACAATAACTACATGGCCATGGCCTTTACGAGGCTCGACTTTACCCGCCTGAGGGGCTAGCCAATTTTGTAGATAGAACAACGGAATGGATTTTTCACGCACAATAATCGTTAGCTGACCATCGACAATATTGGTCCGGCGTAAATCAAGGTGGAAGATTTCATTAACACTCGCGAGCGGTAAAGCGAATGGATGACCTGCCACTCCCACCATTAACGTTGGCAAAATAGCCAGAGTTAACGGAACTTTAATGGTGATTTTGGTCCCTTTCGTGAGTTCAGAATCAATATCAATCGAACCGTTAAGGGTATTAATCGCGGTTTTCACCACATCCATCCCTACGCCGCGTCCAGAAATATCAGAAATTTTCTCTTTACTGGAAAAGCCCGGCATAAAAATCAGGTTAAAACACTCTTTATTCGTCAATCGAGAAGCCGCATCTTCATCCATCATGCCACGTTTAACCGCAATCGCTCGCAGTTTATCGGGATCCATACCACCGCCATCATCAACGATCGCCAGCTCAATATGGTCGCCTTCCTGAGACGCAGAGAGGATAACTTTACCCGTACGCGGTTTCCCTGCCGCAACACGGTCGTCGGGCATTTCAATACCATGGTCAACGGAGTTGCGTACCAAGTGAATCAATGGATCGGCAAGCGCTTCTACTAAGTTTTTATCCAGATCGGTTTCTTCCCCTTTCAACTCTAAAACAATGTCTTTGTTCAAGGTTCGAGCCAAGTCACGAACAACGCGAGGGAAGCGACCAAATACTTTCTTGATCGGTTGCATGCGCGTTTTCATTACCGCGCCTTGTAAGTCTGCCGTCACCACATCAAGATTAGAGACCGCTTTAGACATCTCTTCATCATTACTATTAAGGCCAAGACTCAACAGTCGGTTACGCACTAATACCAACTCACCCACCATATTCATGATGGTGTCAAGCGTCGAGGTATCTACCCTAACTGACGCCTCTACTTGAGGTTTTTTAGCACCGCCAGAACCAGCAGCAACTAACTCGTTCTTGTCTGAGTTGGTATCCGTTGCCTTAGCGACTGGAGCAGGTTTAGCTGGTGCTGGCGCAGCGGCAGGGGCAGCAGCTTTAGGCTTAGGTTGTTCTACTGGTTTCTTTTCAATAGATGGACTGGCTGGTGCAGCGGCTTTTGCTGCCTGAGTAGTATTGGCTACCGCTGGGCGCGTAGCCATTTCTAGCTCTTCGATCGATGGTCCTTTACCACTGCCGTGTAACTCATCTAATAAACGTTCAAACTCTTCATCGGTCATGATATCGCCATTAGCGTTCACATTCGATGGTGTTGCTTTTACCGCGGGTTGTGACGATACCGTTGGAGAGGGGGCTTCTCCAGAACCATGTAATGAGGGACTTTTGCCTTTTCCATGCAGCTCATCAAGTAATTTTTCAAACTCATCATCAGTAATATCACCTGAAGCAGCAGGTGCTGATGCTGGTGATGGCTGAGATTTGGCAGCTTCACTGGCCGCCTTTTCCGCACCAGGACTACGACCTTTACCGTGCAACTCATCAAGTAAGCTTTCAAACTCATCATCACTAATATCATCAATCGAGTTAGCATCGATATGAGCGTTACTCGAGGCTTGAGCGGTCACATCTTCAGAAGGCGCTGGTACATGAGATTCGGAGTCAGCTTCAGGTTCGATGTCTTCAACCGTGTCAGCCGACGCCGCACCTTCAGGTTCATCCTCAGATTCAGGCTTACACATATCATGCAATTCTTGAATTAAGATCGGATCAGCTGGCTGCAATGGCTCTTGATTTTGTACCGCTTGAAACTGCTCATTCACCGTATCCAAAGCACGTAGCATCACATCCATCAAACGAGCGTTGACACTACGTTGACCATTACGTAAATAGTCAAACACGTTTTCTGCACCGTGACAGGTTTCTACCAGTTCGGTGAGCGAGAGAAAGCCAGCGCCGCCTTTTACAGTGTGAAAACCGCGGAAAATGGCATTAAGAAGTTCGCGGTCTTGTGGGTTATTTTCTAACTCTACTAGCTGTTCTGATAACAACTCGAGAATCTCGCCAGCTTCAACCAGAAAGTCTTGAAGAATGTCGTCGTCTAAATCGTAGCTCATACTTTACCCCTAAAATCCAAGACTCGATAATAAATCATCGACATCGTCTTGCGATGAAACTGCATCTGTACGCTCATGAGGATTAATGATTGGTCCCTCTGGCTCACAAGGTGCTTTTTCAACTTTTCCTGATTGTTGTAATTGATTTTTACCAAATACGGTCAAGATCTCTACTAAGCGACCTTCCACCTCATTGACTAAGGTGATCACTCGGCGGATAATTTGTCCCGTTAAATCTTGAAAATCTTGCGCCATCAAAATTTCGGTTAATTGCCCTCGAAGCTCACTACTATTGCCTTCTATTTGCGAAAGAAGATCATCAATACGATGGCAAAGTGCTTTAAATTCATTCAAGTCAATTTTACCGCGCATAAGCGCATTCCACTGTGGTCGAATGAGTAGCAAACTTCCATGTAGGTTGTCGGCTATCGGTAAGCAGCGATCAACCGCATCCATTGTTTTATTGGCAGCGACTTCAGTTTTATCAATGACATAATGCAATCTATCTCTGGCATCAGGCATTTCGTCGTTAGCAATTTGACTCATTCGCTCATCAACTTGAAACTGGCGCAAAGAATCATGCAGATCGCGAGTCAATACGCCGATCTCCTTTAGCATTGGATTGCCTTCAGATTCATACACTTGTTGAACCAGTGTATTGGCGCTATCTTGCTGACCATTTTCTAATAGTTGAACGAGTTCTTTTGCTTGTTCTAATGAAATCATCCTGTCTTAGCCTTGCTCACATAATGGATAAATACCTGTTCGCTGACTATTTTTTGTATGATTAACGTTGCCGCCTACATGCAAAAAATTCTCAATGAACTTTTGACCCGTGCTTTAAAATTATAGGCGGTCAAAAATCTTATCTAACTTTTCTTTTAGCGTAGCAGCCGTAAATGGTTTCACGATATAGCCATTAACCCCCGCTTGAGCAGCTTCTATAATTTGCTCTCGCTTGGCTTCTGCGGTAATCATCAGTACAGGTAAGTGCTTAAGCTCTGCATCTGCGCGAATATTTTTGAGCAGATCAATGCCTTGCATACCCGGCATGTTCCAGTCAGTGACCACAAAATCAAAACCACCTTTTTTTAGCATTGGCAACGCCGTCAAACCGTCGTCCGCTTCTTGGGTATTATTAAAACCCAAATCACGAAGTAGGTTTTTTACTATACGGCGCATTGTTGAAAAATCGTCAACAATAAGGATTTTCATATTTTTATTCAAAATTGCCTCCACTGAGTTCAAAGTCAGTGATATTTAGTCGTTTTGTGTCCAAGAACTCAACTTAGTTCGCAGACGTTGCATAGATTGGCTCAGTATTTGACTCACGCGGGACTCGCTCACGCCAATTACTTCACCGATTTCTTTTAAGTTTAGCTCTTCATCATAATAGAGCGAAAGTACCAAAGCTTCACGTTCTGGAAGTGATTTTATTGATTCAACCAATGCTTTACGGAATAATTCGTCGGCCACCCCCTGAAAAGGGGCATTGTCCTCCGCATCATCCAATGGCGAAATAGCATCATCCGATACGCCAAGATCTTCGATACCCACTATCCTTGAGCAACTAATATCCGTTAATGCGTTGTGATAGTGTTCAAGAGACATCCCTAAATGCTGCGCAATTTCTGCATCACTTGGGTCGCGACATAATTCACCCTCTAATATCGCGATAGCTTGACTGATCTCTCGATTATGCTTGTGAACCGAGCGGGGAACCCAATCTCCGCGGCGAATGTCGTCCAACATTGCACCACGAATTCGAATCCCTGCATAGGTTTCAAAACTTGCCCCTTTACTTCCATCGTAATTTTTTTGCGCTTCAAGCAAGCCGATCATGCCAGCTTGCATTAAATCTTCAATAAGTACGCTAGGTGGCAAACGCCCGATTAAATGATGAGCTATACGCTTAACCAATACAGCATATTTTTCCAGAAATAGCTTCTGGCTAGTCATATTACCGTATTGATCGTAAGTCAGCGCTTTATTCACCAAAAGGTTCCTCTACTGGTTCAGTTCGATTAAGCAGTCGCTCTACAAAAAACTCCAAATGACCACTTGGCGTACGTGGTATTGGCCAAGTGAGTGCTTTATTGGCTAATGAATTAATGGCCAATGAAGCTGGAGAGCGAGGATAAGCATCAACGACAATTTTCTGTCTTTTTACTGCCTGTCGTACATTATCGTCTAAAGGAATGCAGGCGACGAGTTCTAACCCGACATTTAAAAATCGCTCTGTGACTAAAGTCAATTTTGCGAATAACTCTCTCCCTTCACGATAGCTTCTCACCATGTTAGCGACAATTTTAAATCGCTCAACTTGATGTTCTCTACTCAAAAGTTTGATCAAGGCATATGCATCGGTGATAGAAGTCGGTTCGTCGCATACTACCACAACCACATCCTGCGCCGCACGAGAGAAACTCACGACCATGTCAGAAATCCCTGTTGCGGTATCAACCAGTAGAATATCCATCTCATCTTCAAGTGAACCAAACGCTCTGATTAACCCGACATGCTGAGCATGAGTTAACTCGGTCATCGATTGAGTACCGGATGTCGCAGGAATGATTTTTATACCATGCGGACCTTCAACAATGGAGTCTTTTAATTCACATTCACCTGCTAATACGTGACCTAAGTTACGTTTAGGCCGAATCCCTAGCATAACGTCAACATTAGCTAATCCTAAGTCGGCATCCAACACCATGACTTTTTTTCCTTGGCGGGCCATACAGATAGCCATACCAAGCGCTACGTTAGACTTGCCAACTCCGCCTTTTCCACCGGTTACGGCGATCACTTTCGTGACTGAAGGTTGAGTTAAACGGCGTAGGCCGCTTGCTTGATCATATATCATTTTATTCGTCATATTTGTCCGCCGCCTAGAATCTCTCTGAATCGCTATTCCAGTAATGAGGTTCATTCTCTGTCGACTTCTCTAGTAACTCATTTGCTTTTGCCACCATGTACTTTGGCTGAGCAATCACTATGTCTTCGGGTACGCGTTGTCCGTTGGCAATATAAGCAACGGGTAACGCATTTTGAACGACAACACTGACAAACTCTCCCAAGCTCAAACACTCATCGAGCTTAGTCATAATGCACCCAGAAAGAGGAATTCTTCGAAAGTGCTCAATGGTTTCCTGTAGCACTTTACGCTGTGCTGTAGCGGGTAATACAAGGTAGCTGTGAATCACTTCATCACTCTCTTGCATTAAGGTATCCAATTGTTCAGATAAACGTACATCACGCTGGCCCATTCCCGCAGTATCAACAAGGATCAAGCGTCGATTACGTAACTGATGAATTACATCGGCTAACTCTTTGGAATCTTTAGCAACTCTTACTGGACATCCCATAATTCGACCATAAATCGAGAGTTGTTCATGAGCGCCTATTCGATAAGTATCGGTGGTTATTAATGCCACATTATCTGAGCCATACTCCATCGCCGCACGAGCTGCCAATTTAGCGACCGTTGTGGTTTTACCAACCCCAGTGGGGCCAAGTAAAGCAACGACACCACCGCGTTGTAAGATGTCTTTTTTCACCACAGGAATTTGATCGGAGACTAAGCCAAGTAACGCCTTCCACGCTTTCGGTGGTGGTGTTTCTTCAGGGATATAACAGGCTAATTGATCAGCCAATTCCAAAGAGAGGCCCATTCGCTCTAAACGTTTAATCAACATCGCTCGCAGGGGTTCGCGACGTTCCACTTCTTGCCACATTAATCCCGACACTTGGTGCTCAAGCAAGCGACGAATCGAGTTCATCTCTTCGCGCATGCTCTCTAACTCTTGTTGAGTTAATGTTGGCTCATTATCTCGTTTCGGTTCGTAACGCGAAGAGTCTAGACGTGGGCGTTGACGAGGAGTGGGATTCTCTTCGGCCATTAACTTTGCGAGTGCGCTTTCATTCGCCAATTGTCGATTAGGGGCCGTTTTGGTCTGGTTGCGCTGCAACAAGGCCGTTAATGAGTCTTCATTTTCGGCGCGATGTTCGGTATCTGGTGTTTGGCTGTACTGTTTCAGCATGCTGGCAAAACGCTGAGTCATAGAAGCGCCATTCGCATTGCTGGCTTTTAAGCTGACTCGGTCGTCTTCCAGCTCTCTTGCGCTATTGCGCGTTGATGGGCTTGGCTTACGATTATCATACTGAGCAGGCGAAGCACGATACTGTTTCGTCGCTGCAGGGGCAGATGAAGCTGAATCCGCATCGACCGCGGCGACAATTTCGACACCTCCTGCGACTTTTTTATTCGACATGATCACCGCGTCCGCTCCAAGCTCTTCTTTCACTTGCAGCAGCGCCATTCGCATGTCTTTCGCAAAAAATCGTTTAATTTTCAAGGCAGATATCCGTACTGTTGGTTAAAGTGGTTAGTTACCCACTGCCTGTACAATCCGAATCTGTTTCTCATCCGGGATCTCTTGATAGGAGAGAACTCTGAGATTTGGAATCGTATTTTTGACAAACTTGGCTAACGTTGAACGCAAGACGCCAGAAGTCAATAATACAGCGGGTTCCCCTTTAAGCTCTTGCTCTTGAGTCGCTTGGCTAAGCGCCATTTGTAAACGTTCCGCCAAACCAGGTTCAATGCCTGCAGACTCTCCGCCTGAAGCTTGCATAGTTTGATGCAATATCTGTTCCAGCTCAGGAATCAGCGTAATAACCGGCAATTCTGGTTCTATACCATTGATTTCTTGAACAATTAATCGTTTCAATGCGATACGCACCGCAGCGGTCAAAATGTCAGGTTCTTGACTCTTACTCGCATATTCAGACAAGGTTTGAACAATCGTGCGGATATCTCGAATCGGGATCGCTTCATTGAGTAAGTTTTGTAATACTTTAACCACAACGCCTAATGATAACTGATCAGGGACAAAACCATCGACTAATCTCGGTGCAGCCCGTCCAAGTAGCTCAAGTAAGTTTTGTACTTCTTCATGACCAATTAATTGTGCAGCGTTATTGGTGAGCAATTGGCTTAGATGAGTCGCTAATACCGTAGAAGCGTCAACTACCGTGTAACCCAGTGCTTGAGCATGCTCTCGCTGCTCTTCACGTATCCACACTGCTTCTAAACCAAAAGCGGGATCGTAAGTGTGTTCACCGTCGATCATTCCATACACTTGCCCTGGGTTAATGGCGAGTTCTTGATCGGGTCTAATTTCAGCTTCGCCCACCGCGACGCCCATGAGAGTAATTCGGTAGCTATTTGGTGTCAGCTCAAGATTATCGCGAATGTGTACCGGAGGAATTAGAAAACCAAAATCTTGTGACAGTTTTTTGCGTACCCCTTTAACACGCTCCAGCAGTTCGCCCCCTTGATCTCTATCGACTAAGGGGATCAAACGGTAGCCAACTTCCAGACCAATAACATCGACAGGCTGTACATCATCCCACGATAATTCACGTAATGTCGGAGCGTCGCCTTCGGCTTTAACGGGCAACTTCGCTTCTTCTTTCTCTCTTGCCTGTTTTCGTTGCAACCAATAAGCCGCGCCCCCGGCTAAAACGGCAAGTAGTAAAAAAGAAAAATGAGGCATACCAGGAACAACCCCCATTATGCCAAGTATGCCCGCGGTAATTGTTAAGGCTTTAGGATTATCAAACAGCTGGAAAATGAGCTGTTCACCCATATCTTGATCGGTATTTTGGCGGGTAACCATAATGGCCGCACCGATAGAAAGCAGTAACGAAGGGATCTGCGCCACTAAACCGTCACCAATGGTCAACAAAATATAGATTTCCATTGCTTGGCTAAAGCTCAAGTCGTATTGGATCATCCCGATAATTAAGCCACCGACAATATTGATGAACAGAATCAAGATCCCAGCGATGGCATCACCTTTAACAAATTTTGAAGCACCATCCATTGACCCGTAGAAATCCGCTTCTTTTGTTACTTCAAAACGACGAGTTCTCGCTTGCTCTTGATCAATCAGACCAGCGTTTAGATCGGCATCAATTGCCATCTGCTTACCGGGTAAAGCATCAAGAGTAAAGCGTGCACTCACCTCTGAAATCCGTCCCGCACCTTTGGTGACGACCATGAAGTTAATGATCATCAGAATAAGGAATACCACCAAACCAACCGCGTAGTTACCACCAATAACTACGCTACCAAAGGCTTCAATGACGTTACCAGCCGCACCAGAACCTTCATGTCCGTGTAATAACACCACACGAGTTGAAGCCACGTTCAATGCTAAACGTAATAACGTGGCAATTAACAATACGGTTGGAAACGCAGCAAAATCGAGTGGGCGTCGGGTATAGACAGTCACTAATAACACGACCATCGATAACGCAATGTTAAAGGTAAAAAATAAATCGAGTAAAAACGCAGGTATCGGTAAGACCACCATGGCCAACGTAGCCAGTACCATGACTGGCGCACCAATCGCGGGAAGACTGCGTTGTGGAATCTTAGGTAATTTATGAGCAAATGGCAGCGTAAATTTCATAGGCCTGCAAGTAATAAGTTAATGGAAAGTTACGACAAAACGGTGTACGAGATCCTACAGAGCAGCAAAGATGCAAGTTTTAGTCCAGTTGTGTATGTCAAGAATATGACGATTCATCTGAATAATGATCTCCTTCACCATGACCATCAGAATAGATCAGCCTCATCAGCATAGTGAATGATAAAAAAAGCTGCCTAAAACCCAAGGCAGCTTGCCACCCAAACAACGTGAAGTTTCAGCGTCAAGTTGTTTGGGTGATAGATAACAATTATTGGTATTGGTGCCGATTAAGGATAAACATTCCACAATACACTGGCTTGCTTTGTCTCAGGGTCAAACTCTAAACCGATCGCACCAGAGGTAGGAAACATTGGCGCAGGGAGACCGGCGACCAATTCCGCCACTAAATAACCGACCAAAGGCAAATGAGAAATAATCAGCAGTGTCTCGAGTTGTTCCGTTTGAATCAGAGCCACAAGATACTCAAACACATCTTCAGCTTGACCATAAGGCGTAATATCGTCACAGGTCTCTACCTTAGCTACCGAAAAACATCCCGAAATGGCCTGCCAAGTTTGCTGAGCACGTAAGTAAGGACTCACCAATACTTTATCAAATTGGTCTAATCCTGACTGCTTAGCAAACACACGAGCAACCGCAGCAGACGCTGTTTGTCCTGTTTCGGTTAACGCTCGTTCTGCATCACTGTCCGCATAATGTTCAGCTTCTCCATGACGCATAATCACAATTTTCATATTTTTACCTATTAACCTATTGTCGGCATGCTCTTTTTTGCTAGGGCATATTGACCATAGTCATGATTATAACAGTCTACGGCTCAAAGACATCGATGAAGCTAACACTCTGCTAAAAAGTTGTTATCACGATGAAAATGACCGTTTGTTCAAAAATTTACTCACCGTCAATTGGCAGGCTGTTGTTTCAGCGCCATACTTACTATTCATTTCCCGTTTGGAGACCCTCTGTGCATATAAGCCCCAATGATAATCATCATTATCGTTATCTCACGTTAAAGAATGGATTACGTGTTTTACTGATCCATGAACTTGATGCACAGAAATCCGCAGCGGCATTGGCGGTTAAAGTGGGGCATTTTGATGATCCTAGTGACCGACCTGGCATGGCACATTATCTAGAACATATGCTGTTTCTAGGGACTGAAAAATACCCTAAAGTAGGCGAGTTTCAAAATTTTATTAGTCAGCACGGTGGAAGCAACAACGCCTGGACAGGAACAGAGCATAGTTGCTTCTTTTTTGATGTCGATCCTAATGCCTTTGCCAAAGCACTGGATCGTTTCAGTCAGTTTTTTTTAGCTCCACTATTCAATGCTGAAGCCCTAGATAAAGAACGTCAAGCAGTTGATTCTGAATTTAAGATGAAATTAAACGATGACTCCAGACGTTTATATCAAGTCCACAAAGAAACCATTAATCCAGCTCACCCTTTTGCTAAATTTTCCGTCGGTAATCAACAGACTCTCGCCGATAGAAACGGCCAATCCATTCGTGATGAAGTGATCGCTTTTTATCAAGCTTATTACTCAGCTGATATCATGACACTAGCAATCGTTGGCCCACAATCACTGGATGAGTTACAACACTCGGTGGAACAAGGTTTTGCTACCATTATTAATACTCAACAAGCCGATAAAAATATTCAGCAACCCTTTGTTGGACAAAAACATACCGGATTATGGCTGTATGTTGAGCCATTAAAAGAAACCCGCAAGCTGATCTTAAGTTTCCCAATGCCGAGTACGGATGCCTATTATCAATACAAACCCCTCTCCTATTTTGCCCATTTATTGGGTTATGAAGGGGAAGGCAGCTTATTATTGGCATTAAGAGAGCGCAATTGGATCACATCCCTCTCTGCGGGAGGGGGAGCCAGTGGCAGCAATTACCGAGAGTTTGCTATCAGTTGCACCTTAACTCAGCAAGGCATTGAGCACGTCGATGATATTATTCAGATGCTGTTTCAAACTTTAGCGCTGATTGGCCGTGAAGGGCTTAATGAGTGGCGCTATCTAGAAAAAAGAGCCGTTCTTGAATCCGTCTTCCGTTTTCAAGAAACCTCACGCCCTCTCGATATTGTCAGCCACTTAGTGATCAATATGCAACATTACCAGCCTGAGGACATCATGTATGGTGATTACATGATGCAAGCCTATGATGAACCTTTACTGAACACTATTCTCAGCTATCTGGTACCAGAGAACTTACGAGCAACCTTAGTCGCTAAAGGACTCAGCTATGATCGTAATGCACAGTGGTATGGAACGCCTTATGCTTGTCGCCCCTTTACTCAACAGCAATTAACTAAATACCACACGATCGTCACTGATTTTCCAGTGAGATTACCCGGTAAAAACCCATTTATTTGCGAACAATTAGAACCCAAGCCGTTCGTCAATCCTACTGCGCAACCACAGATTATTGAAGAATTACCCGGCTTTAGATTATGGCATCAACAAGACACTGAATTTCAGGTTCCGAAAGGTGTGATCTATATGGCCATCGATAGCCCTCATGCCGTATCAAGCACTCGTCACATCGTTATGACTCGCTTATGTGTAGAGATGTTCTTAGATAGTTTAGCCACCCAAACCTATCAAGCGGAAATCGCCGGTATGAGTTATAACCTCTATGCCCATCAAGGCGGTGTTACCCTCTCTCTTTCTGGCTTTAGTCAAAAGCAACCGCAACTGATGAAGATGATTTTGGATAAATTTTCTCAACGTGACTTTCAGCCAGCGCGTTTCGCTATGATTAAACAGCAATTACATCGTAACTGGCGTAATGCAGCGCATGATCGTCCTATTTCACAGCTATTTAATGCGATGACCGGATTACTGCAACCGAATAATCCTCCCTATAGTGATTTACTTAACGCTCTCGAAAGTATCAAGCTTGAGCATCTTGCGCCCTTTGTTGAGTTAATCCTCTCCAAGCTGCATGTTGAGATGTTCGTGTATGGTGATTGGTTAGCCCAAGAAGCGCTGACCCTGGGCGAAATGCTAAAAACGGCCTTACGAGTGAACGATCAAGCTTATCAAGAAGCGTTACGCCCATTGATCACGCTGGGCAATCATGGTTCTTTTCAACATGAAGTTCATTGCAATCAAGATGATTCAGCCGTAGTGGTGTATTACCAATCGCCAGATAGTCAGCCTCGTAGCATCGCCCTGTATTCACTCGCTAATCATCTAATGTCAGCGACATTTTTTCATGAAATACGGACCAAGCAGCAGCTCGGTTATATGGTGGGTACTGGCAACATGCCCCTTAACCGTCACCCTGGCATTGTCCTTTACGTTCAATCTCCACATGCAGCACCGATTGAACTGATCAATTCAATCGATGAATTTTTAAACGCTTTTTACATGGTATTGCTCGAATTAAACGAATATCAATGGCACAGCAGTAAACGAGGGTTATGGAACCAAATCGCCGCTGCCGATCCAACCTTAAGAAGCCGAGCGCAACGATTATGGGTAGCAATCGGTAATAAAGACTGGAGCTTTGATCAACGTGAGACGGTCCTAGAAGAGCTCAAACGCCTTAGTCGTTCTGATATGATCCGCTTTGTGGTCAATCAATTAAAACCCAGAACGGCCAACCGTTTAATTATGCATACCCAAGGACAAGCCCACCACCACGCTCCGCCTTTCACACTAGGGCAACCAATTGATTCAATAGCAGAGTTTCAATTACGCCCAAAAGTGTATGATTTAGGTTAATCTTTCGGACTCAATCACTTGCCTTAAACTGTGAGGATGCAGTTTAAGGCACACTCCCTGCCATTTAAAAGCAACGGTTGGGTTTGCAAGCCGCTCACCTTCACCTTGTGGATGAGAAAGTTTTGTCTTAACCCCTAATGCCGCTAATGAATCCCAATGTTCCGCTAATTCAGGAAAATGTTGCAAAATAGCCTGCAGATACGCCTGTGCGGTTGTAGCATTAGCATGAAAAACACATTCAATATGCTCCCAACCTTGTGTTGGATAACATTTTCCTTCGGCAGGATAAGGCAGTTCTAAACACGCTATCGACCAATGCTTATGAACGATAGGTTGATATAAATCCAATACGACGATGGGGCGACCGTTGATCTTCGCTTCAGAGAGTAAGGAACCATACTCTAACCAAGCTTGATGAGCGGCTTGCGCCAATGGCCACTGATTGATTCTAAGCGCGATATGATCAATCGCTAATGATGAGATATCAATGTGTAAGATCTTGCATAATTCATGAATTTTATCCATGAAATCATCAACTTCACATTTCATCTGCTCAGGGTGAAGACCAGAATTGATGAGTAATTCAGACATAATAATCATCCAAAATCGGTATTTTCAGCTGATAGTATCAAGATTCCTCGTTAAAGTAGAAAAATACCTAATTTTCGCCCTATGTGCCTCCCCATAAAATTGTTATTATGGGCCGTAAATTATCAACAGAATCGAGATATGCACTCGCTACCCCGTAGTGAATAAAATGCATACCAAACCAGTTTCCAGAATCAAAGGACACGCGTGTGAATATTCAAGCACTGATTAATGATAAAGTCTCTCAGGCTCTTGAAGCCGCTGGTGCACCTGCAGGAAGCCCTGCAGCAGTTCGTCAATCTGCAAAACCACAATTTGGTGATTATCAAGCTAACGGCGTGATGGGCGTCGCTAAACAGTTAGGGATGAATCCGCGAGAATTCGCACAGAAGGTCATTGATGTCTTGGATCTCGATGGCATTGCCAGTAAAACCGAAATCGCGGGCCCGGGCTTTATTAACATTTTCTTGAGTGAGACCTTTCTTGCTCAGCAAGCCGAATTAGCCCTCGCTGATGCTCATCTCGGCGTCAATAAAGCGGAACCACAAACCATTGTCGTTGATTACTCAGCACCCAATGTGGCGAAAGAGATGCACGTGGGTCATTTACGCTCGACAATCATCGGCGATGCCGTCGTTCGTACGCTGGAGTTTTTAGGCCATAACGTGATTCGAGCTAACCATATCGGTGACTGGGGTACTCAGTTCGGTATGTTGATTGCCAACCTTGAGCGAGTCCAACAGCAATCGGGTGAGGTTTCAATGGAGCTGGCCGATTTAGAAGCTTTCTATCGCGAATCAAAAACGCTCTACGATGAAGATGAAGAATTTGCCGCTAAAGCACGTAACTACGTGGTGAAACTGCAAAGTGGTGATGCTTTTTGCCTAGAGATGTGGAAGAAGCTGGTCGATGTGACCATGATTCAAAACCAACAAAACTATGACCGCCTCAATGTCTCATTATCACGTGATAATGTCATGGGCGAAAGCATGTACAACGATATGCTACCGGGTATCGTCGCTGATCTAAAAGAAAAAGGCATTGCTCAAGAAGATGACGGCGCTCAAGTTGTCTTTTTAGATGAATACAAAAATAAAGATGGTGAGCCAATGGGCGTTATCATCCAGAAGCGTGATGGTGGTTTCTTGTATACCACTACCGATATTGCTTGTGCAAAATATCGTTATGAAACACTTGGCGCGGACCGAGTGTTGTACTTCATCGACTCCAGACAACATCAGCACCTCATGCAAGCGTGGACTATCGTACGTAAAGCGGGCTACATTCCTGAACATGTGTCACTTGAACATCACGCGTTCGGCATGATGCTGGGTAAAGATGGGCGTCCGTTTAAAACTCGTGCGGGCGGAACCGTACGTCTTGCCGATCTTCTCGATGAAGCGCAAGTGCGTGCAGCGGCACTGATTGAAGCGAAAAACCCAGATTTAACGGCTGATGAGAAAAACAGCATTGCAACCACTGTCGCTATGGCTGCGGTAAAATATGCCGACCTCTCTAAGCATCGCACCACCGATTACATTTTCGATTGGGATAATATGCTGGCATTTGAAGGTAATACCGCGCCTTATATGCAGTACGCTTACACTCGCGTTGCCTCTATCTTCGCTAAAGCGGGTATCTCCATGGATGCGCTTAGTGGCCAGATCATCATTGGTGAAGAAAAAGAGAAAGCCTTAATTGCTAAACTGCTGCAGTTTGAAGAAGCGGTACAAGCGGTGGCCCGCGAAGGTCAGCCGCACATCATGTGCAGTTACTTATTTGAATTAGCCGGTCAATTCTCTAGTTTCTATGAGGCTTGTCCAATCTTGGTTGCCAGTAATGAAGAGAGCAAGCAAAGCCGCTTGAAACTCGCCGCGCTGACGGCAAAAACCATCAAACAAGGTTTGGACCTATTAGGTATTAATACTCTAGAGCGGATGTAACTAAAAACTTATCGTCAACGACAAAGATGACGGATTAAAATACATCTAAAAAAGGCTGGCGTGATGTCAGCCTTTATTACATCGAAAAATCATCTCTAATGGAGAATAGCGATGCCGTTTGAACTTCACCCACAACTGGCAAAAGATACTGATATTATTGGCCACTTCCCACTGTGTGTTGCGTTATTACATAAAGAATCAGCGGTACCTTGGGTGATCCTAGTACCTAAAAGAGAACATCTGAAAGAGCTGCATCATTTACCGATGCCCGAACAACAGCAGTTTTTGCTGGAATCTCAAGCCGTCAGTCAAACGCTTGAAGCTTTGTTCCAACCCGATAAAATTAATCTCGGTGCACTCGGTAATATTGTGCCTCAATTGCATATCCATCATATTGCACGCTTTACCAGTGACTGTGCTTGGCCAGGACCAATATGGGGAAATACCAACGGGCAGCAACGCGACGCTGTTGAGCAACAAGCAATGTTAACTCGTTTGCAAGGTATCTTAACGCTGAGTCACTTATTCTCTAAAGCTTAACCTCAAAACATTCATTGACAAAAAAGCCGTACATCGACAGTACGGCTTTGTTATTTCATTCGCGATGGCGTTCATCCATTACATCGTGACCGTCATCGATAATCCATTGACTCGGTTTGGGCAATAGCGCACACGAGTCACATAGTTAGCCGCATTGGTATCAATTAAGCGTGAAATCACTCCTTTTTTTATCCACACTTCAAGCATCGCATCGACACCATCTTCACTTAAAGCAAAACGTTGGGCGAGCTCTTTACGAGTCACATAACCTTGTTGTTCAATGCATTGCTTTAGCTCAGATAAAATCATGCCATTTGTACCTGTAGTGATTGCGACTCTCGGCCGACTTTCTTAAGCCAATAATAAATCGCTAACGATGAACCAATGATCCCGATAATCCATAGCGAACTGGTGACAGGATGATCATTGAAATGAGTCGCCTGATAAAAGAGCGCAGCAGCACCATACGCTAAGCCCATTGTCCAAACCGCAATAAACCTTGCAAACTTAGCGCCAAATTCTCGAACATAAGCTCCCATCGCCGCAACGCAAGGCGTATACAACAAAATGAAAATTAAGTAAGAAAAGGCCGCATAACCACTTACAAAGTGATGTTGTAGATTACCAAAAATTGAAGCATCGACAGCTTGCTCTTCCGCTAAGGCGCTAGTGTCGGACAAATCACCGACTTCAATACCCAGAGGATCAGCAAAATTAAGTCCCATTAAGTTTTCAGGAATCGATAACACCGCTTCTTGTAAGCTTGCCCATAAATCGAACTCTTCGTCTTCGGCATCTACCGAGGTATAAAGATTATTCAGCGTCCCGACGACTGCCTCTTTAGCAAAAATACCAGTGATGATCCCAACGGTCGCTGGCCAGTTATCTTGATTAATTCCAATTGGAGCAAATAAAGGCGTTACGACTTGGGCAGCACTAGACAACACCGAGTTATCACTGTCTTCATTACCAAATGAACCATCGGTACCGAGTGAATTTAAAAAGCTAAGAATGGTCACAACGATAACGATGGTTTTCCCAGCGCCAAGCACAAAACGTTTCAGTTTCTGCCAAGTTTTGATCAGCACATTTTGTAACGTCGGTAATTCATAATCAGGCATCTCCATCAATAAACTGTCACTTGATCCCGGATATAAGGTCTTTTTCAATACCCATCCTGTGAAGACCGCGGCGACAATACCAAGCAGATAGAGTGCAAAAACAATATTTTGTCCACTTTGTGGGAAAAATGCCGCAGCAAACAAAGCATAAACTGGTAAACGAGCACCACAAGACATAAAAGGAGCCATCGCAGCAGCGAGTTTACGCTCACGCTCTTGATCTAAGGTTCGTGTCGCCATTATCGCTGGAACGTTACAACCAAAACCTAATACCAGTGGCACAAAGGCTTTACCTGGCAAGCCTATTTTCTGCATCACTTTATCCAGTACAAAAGCGGCACGAGACATATAGCCAGAGCTTTCTAAAATAGCCAAGAACAGATACAAACAAGCAATTACAGGGATAAAAGTCGCTACCGTTTGGATACCACCACCTAGACCATCGGCGATTAATGTCACCAACCAAATAGGAAGATGATCATCGAGCAAATAATGACCGCCATCAACCAAAAGTGCACCAACCCCAATATCAAAGAAGTCGATAAATGCACTACCAATGTTGATGGAGAACATAAACATCAAGTACATGACGACAAAAAAGAAAGGCACGCCGACCCATTTATTTAAAATGATCTGGTCTGCTTTTTCCGTGAAACTGTGGCTCAGCTTACCCTCACTACGGCGCACTTGTTGACAACAGTGGTGTAAAAATGTGTATTTAACATCCGCGACATGTAAATCAATATCAAATTGACACTCTCGCTGTACATCAACCACCGTTAAGCGTTCTGATTCTGAGACACCATTGATCACCATCAGATCGTTTTCTAACGCTCTTATCGCCAAAGAACGAGCAGAGACTTCTTGTCCCTCAAATAGAGGCAATAGTGCACTAATCGCTTGTTCAAAAGCTTGGCCATAGTCTAATTCTAACTGCTTTAAAGCAATGCCTTGCACAACCTTCTTATGCAGCTGTTGTTTGAACTGTATCACCTGCTGTTTATTATTAGCAGAAAGCGCCAACACTGGGCAGCCCAATACTTGCTCTAGTTTTTTAACATCAATGGTTTGCCGCTCACGCTTCAGCGCATCCATTTTATTCAAAACCACAACCATTGGACGACCCAACTCACGTAGCTGCAGTGTCATGTATAAACTGCGCTCTAAACTGGTGACATCGACTACATTGATAATTACATCCGCAGGATGAGTCAGCACGGCTCGTGAGGCAATGGATTCATCAATACTATTGCTATCATTGCCACTATCTAGAGCATAAATGCCTGGTAAATCGGTAATATAAAATTCATCACCTGAGTGTGTGTAACGCCCCGTCTTTTTCTCAACCGTGACGCCTGCCCAGTTACCAACTTGCTGTTTTGCTCCCGTTAACCCATTAAATAGGGTGGTTTTACCGCTATTGGGGTTACCTACGGTCAAAATTTGATATTGCATTAGGCTTTCTCCACCTCAACCGCAGCAGCGATACTCTCTCGAACGGCCATCGACACACCCCGAACTTCAATTTGTAAAGGGTCGCCCATCGGGGCACGACGGATTAATGTCACTAACGTATTGGGCAGTATCCCCATTACCATTAATTTTTTACGTACATCGATCGACAGTTCATTCAATGCCGTGATGAGTCCGGACTCACCTGCTTTTAATTCAGACAATTTCATTAGGGGCCACACAAACAATATTGTTAATGAGAAGGATTGCTATTACTGGATAATACGCTGTAAATAAGTGCTAATCATTGTGTGAAATCAAAGATTGCATTAATTGATATTGGCCTACAGAGCATCGATAAACGTTCAAAATTGTCATTTCCGCTAAAAATTGACTCGTTAAAAACGTCAAAATTATTTTCTTGCCACAAGGACGACTCAACCATTAAGGATAAAAACAATACAACAAGGGGAAATAATCCATAAAAAACAATACGATAGAGAGTTAATCTTAATGATGGCGCTTTTATTAGGTGAGGTTGGCGTTAATTTTATAAGCAAAAAAAGCAGAGGTTATTATATTGAACAGGTCAGCGGGAATTGACCCGAAGATAGAACTCCAGAGGTGATATGGCACTGCCCATATCACTCCGGCAGCAAGCGAAGGTGTCATTGACACCCGTGGTATAGTCCCCCGGCTATACCACGATATTTTTTTCTTCATTGACACTTCAACCCCACTCTCCTCGCTTAACCTCTAATGAAAAAATCACTCAACGGTATCTCCACACCTCTCAACACAGCCTAGTAACTCATAGATAAGCGCTCCTACCCGTGGATAACGCTCTGCAGAGCGAAAGAGAAAGCCGCTAACGGGACGTGATGCTAAGCCAGTCGCAAGTGCGGCCGTTTCGATCATTGTGACTCTTCAGCAAATTGAGAGGGAGATAATCCATATTGATGTTTAAAACGTTGACTAAAATAAGACGGATCATTAAATCCACATAAAAAGGCAACTTGCGCGACTTTTTCACCACTCATCAATAAACTACAGGCTTGCTCTAAGCGATATTCCGTTAAATATTCTTTAAATGTTTTGCCCGTTAGATACTTCATCCGTCGTTGTAAACTGCGCTCCGACAGATACATTCTTTTCGCAATATCAGACGTTGTAAATTCTGCGTCAGCATAGCGCTCAGCAACAATATGATTGAGTTTTCGTAGCCACTCTAACTCACTGTCACTTTGTGGCTTTGCTGATAATAGCGCCGCAGGTGTCGATTCGACAGAGATAACTTGTGGCCACATCAGCTCGATTAAGTTTCGTTCACTGGACGAGTGAATCGATAAATTTCCGCCTGATAAAGCCACCAGCTCATCAAGGGAAAATTGAACATTACCGTTGGAAATCACCATCAGTTTATCCAGTAAGCCGGATGCCGAGCCATAGTCTTTGATCAGCACCACAACATGTCCTTCACGTTCTATTGTCTCAATGGTCAATGTCTGATGGGCATACAAACGCTTTAATGCATCCGATAACAATGCATTAAAGATAACATCCAATCCCGCTTGTTTGACCAATACATCCGGCAAAAGATCACTTGGATGATAATCAATTTTAATGTTGGCTCGTTCAAATTCACTGTGCCAACCATGCAGCACCGTCTCAAGTACTAAAGATAACGAACAGCTGATGGTCATTGACTCGCCTGATGAATTAAAGGCGCCGATTTGCACTATTTGCTCCGTCAGTTGATCAATCAACGCAGTTATCTCGGGAGAATGGTGCTGGTGAGTTTGAACGCTTAACTGTTTAAGCAGTGACTGATTTTGACGTTGCCAACGCTCTAACCACAAATGACGAATCTGTATCTGTTTGCGTAATAATAAGTTATGACTTAGTAGCATCTTACTTTGCTGTTGTAACTGACGTGTTTTATCTGCAATCTGCTGTTTAAGATCCTGATTCACTCGATCCATCACTCGAGAACGCCATCCTGTCAATAAGCCACCAACCAACAATAAACTAGAGGCATAGCCAACTATCGCCCAGTTGGAGAAATACCACGGTTTTAATACTTGAAAATTTAATGTTTTATCAACTCTCTCTTCTCCAATATGTCGCAATGATAGGGTGTAGTGGCCAGGTAAAAGATGATCAAGCGTTAGCTGCGGCCCTTCAAATCGCTGCCATGGATCATCATTGAGACTGAATTCTAACGCTTGCCCTCTGGCATCGGGTAATGCACCAAATTGAAAACTAATGGCTTGTCCATAGGCCACGTGTAACGGCACCAAAGTAGCGCCACCAATCTGTATCGGTTGATAGTTGACACTGACCTGACTAAAAATGAGTGAGGAATGAGGAGGCTCGGCATTTGCGAGTGGCGTCGTTTGAATAGCCAAGAGCCCAAACATCGATGAAAAGAGTATCTGCTCTTGAGTATAAGAAGCGGAACAAACGCCGCTTTCTAGCTCATTATTGATTAAGCCATGAGGAGAACCAAAATGTTTATCAATCGAACCATCCGCATGATAGAGAGTGAGACCTTTAGAGGAGGCTAACCACATCCCTTGTCCACTGTTCACAAGGCATTTAAGACGAATATTATCGTCAATCAAAGGCACAGCGAATAACGATAGTTGATCGTTTAAACGTCGAAATACCCCCCGCTCACTGACAAACCATACCTCTCCCGTTGCAGTTTCGCTGATACCAAGGTTGGTACCATAGTTGGCCGTTCGTTTGTCATAAGTAATTTGGCCATTTCTTAAGGTATAAATACCATGCCGAGTCCCAATCAATAAGCCATGTTCACGGCTGCTGTATAAAGCCGTAACCGCTATGTCTTGCTTATTATCCAGCAACCAATTGTGACCAAAATCCGTGTAATGCTGCGAATCAGGATGATAAGACCAAAGCTGATTGTTTGAGACCCCCCATAACCGCCCCTCATTATCGACGGTCAAATGCTGAATCGGTGAATGACGTAAGATAAAGGGCAACGGCTCTGGCTGATCACGATTTTGCTTGAATGAACGTAATATTAAGCCTTGTTCGCTGGCGATCCATAGCTGATCTTCTAGCAATAAGACATCATTAACCTGCCCTGAGTACACCAGTGATTTTTTGCCCTGTTGCTGCCCATCAAATAGATATAAGCCATCCTGAGTGACCATTAAATATTGGTTACTACTTGGTATAGGACGCAAGCGTTTCAGTTTGCTATTGAGACGTTCATGAGTAATATCATCGGCTAAATAGCGCGTAAATTTCTGACTGAAAAGAGAAAAATAGCGAACACCTTGATGAGTCGCAATCCAAATCCCCCCATGCTGATCATTAGCGAGAGCGTAGATTCGCCCTTCAGGTAAGCCATAAGGCCCCTGCCCATTACTGATCAGTTGGGTCGTTTTCTCCGTCGCTAAGGAATAGACAAATAATCCCTTATCACTACCAATCCAATACTCTCCTTCGGCTTCAATGATCGCAAAGACTTGACCATCACCTATTTTTTTTAATGGGTATTCGGAGTGAAAAATATCAATCAATAAAGCCCCTTTATGAGTACCTACTAATAGATGATTTTTTTGGGGAGAAAAATAGAGCGTCTGGACTGGATTTTTTCCAGAGGGACGAATATGTGAAAAAGCTTGAGCCTCAGAGATATACGTACCGACATTGGTGGCTAACACCCACTTATAATGCACCAATTCGGCGTCATTAATCTCCACTTGGCTGGCTTGATTAAGCTGATACAGTTTCGCTAATGAGTAAATTTTGAGTTGCTTGGTTTGTAAATGATACGTATAAAAATATGCCCCATCGCTGAGCCAAATATAACCATTTGAAGCACCGATTTTTTCTATAGATACCCCCGGGGTTAAACTCAGCACCAATTCTGACTCAGAACCGGGTCGTGTTTGGTACAGTTCATTATCGATAAAAGTCCAAAAACGCCCTTGTGCGTAAGCCAGTTGCTGCTGCTTATCACGAAACAGCGATCCTTGCTTAGGCAACATCGTTTGCCCATCAAAAAACATGACGTTTCCGTGTACATCGTGAATCCATAGCCCTCCTTCGTCACCAAGAAATAAATTCTGTGCAATAAAGGTTTTACCTTGAACAAGCGTTGGTAACGGATAAAAAACCGCAGGCGCGCTATCTCGCGCGTGAGCGGGTAAAAGACTCCAACTAAAAATAGAAAATATAAGCAGAATAATGTGCTGCAAAATGCGTCCTTTACTGAATCGTAGACAGGCAAACCGACACGACACTGCAAGGTTATTTCTCAGAGAAAATTAATTAACCAAAACAGCCTAACCACTGTTCAATTAATGACAACTGAACCACGACCTTGTTATTGTGGGATCGGTAATTTGGTGCGTTGATTTCGGCAATATGTCGCTCCGAAAATCATCAGCATCAAGAAAAGTAATGGGCATTTTATACCGAACACATGTCAATAGACAGATTTTGGCTACTGATATGAAGCGTAATTATCAGCCAACTTCCAAAAGTGCGAGATCAGTAAGCATCTCTAAACAAAAGATCAGCGGATATCAGCATCAATCATGCTTATCGGCGATATAGAGGGTAATTAGCAAAGTCGTAGATCGCTAACACTACTGACGCGTTAAGTCAAAAAAGAGACGGTTTAGTCACAGAAGCTGCGGGGTAACACCTCGACAGCTTCTTATCATAAGCAATCGTTATTGAGATAAGCAGTTATAAAAACTATTCGATAACTGGTGTAGAAACTCAAAATAACTCCCTGATTGAACGGGAATGTTAGAGCCTAAAGGATCAAGCACACCAATATGAACGTTACTACCACGGACAACGGTTTCGATCACTGCGGGTTGAAATTGTGGCTCAGAGAAAACACATTTGGCTTGATTATCAGTTAATGAACGGCGAATGCTGATCAACGTTTTAGCGCCCGGTTTACGCTCTGGGCTTACGGTAAAATGACCAATATTATTTAAGCCATAATGCTGCTCAAAATAGGCATAGGCATCATGAAAAACGTAATATGATTTAGATTTAACCGCCGCTAACTGCTTAGCGATCGATTGATCCGTCGTATCGAGTTGGTCAAGAAAGCGAACTAAATTCGCCTCATACTGTGGACGATGCTCTGGATCCATTTCGCTTAAACGCTGCGTTATCGCTTGAGCCACTTGTTTTACTTGCGCTACTCCAAGCCAAAAATGAGGGTCATGAGTACCATGACTGTGTCCATCATGATCATGGTGATGATGCTCCTCTTCTCCATAAGCTCGGAGCTCTAAATTAGGGATCTGACTGAGAGTTAGTACATTAGGATGCTGGCTTAAAGAACGCTCTAAGAAAGGTTCAAGATCTGGACCAAACCAAATCACTAATGAAGCTTCACGAATCCGCTTTACATCTGAAGGACGCAGGGCATAATCGTGCGGCGACGCATTCGCAGACAGCAATACCTCCGGTTGACTGACGTTTTCAGTAAGCTCATAAGTAATCATTTGAATCGGTTTAATACTGGTCAAAATGCTGCTCGCCCAACCCGAGAAGGGAAAAGCAATGAGCAAAGTACACAGTGTGAATCGAGATAGCATGGTAATTTCCTGCTGGTAGCGTTGATGACTGCGAAATGTTACATTATAACATCACCCAATTGCAAACGAGTTTCTTTCATGTCAACACTCATTGAAATGCATGACATCTGTGTTGATTTCAATCAGCGCCGAGTTCTAGATAAGGTTAGCCTGTCTCTATCCAGAGGTAAAATAACCACCTTAATAGGCCCGAATGGCGCGGGAAAATCGACGTTAGTCCGCGTGTTACTTGGTTTACATCAACAAAATTCTGGCACTCTTTCACGAGATAAGACTCTCAAAATTGGCTATGTGCCACAGAAATTGAAGTTAAACGATACGCTCCCCCTCAGTGTCAGTCGCTTTCTTCGTTTGGCTGGAAAATACAGTCAACAAGAACAATTAGAGGCGCTACGTTTAGTTGGCGCTGAGCATCTTATTAACCACGATATGCATAAATTATCTGGTGGTGAGAATCAGCGTGCGCTATTAGCACGAGCTTTGCTACAACGTCCTGATTTATTAGTGCTTGATGAGCCAGCGCAAGGAGTCGATGTTCAAGGACAAATCGATTTGTATGATCTTATCAACACCATTCGCTTGCGATTTAACTGCGCCGTTTTCATGGTCTCGCACGATTTACATTTAGTGATGGCCAAAACCGATGAAGTGATCTGTTTACATCACCATATTTGTTGTTCGGGTTCACCAGCGGATATTTCTCAACATCCAAGCTATCTCGCATTATTTGGTCATCGTAGCAGAGAAACCCTCGCTTTTTATCAACACAAACATCAGCATCATCATGATTTAGCTGGACAACCGGTTAAGGGTGACGCTCAAGCCTGTTCACATCATTCACACGGTCATCATCACCATGATTGAGTTTTTACTTCCTTCTATCGCTGCTGGAATTGGCATCGCGATTATTGCTGGCCCTCTCGGCTCTTTTGTCGTCTGGCGGCGTATGGCTTATTTTGGCGACACTCTCGCTCATGCGTCATTGCTTGGTTTGGCACTCGGTTTTTTACTCGATATCAACCTCTATTTGGCACTGCTGGTGTGCAGTCTAAGTCTGGCTGTTATATTAGTGACCATGCAACGCCAGCAATTAATTGCCACCGATACCTTACTGGGAATTCTTGCTCATAGCTCTCTCTCACTGGGGCTCATTGCCGTGAGCTTTCTCGATAATGTACGTATTGATTTGATGAGTTATCTATTTGGCGATTTACTGGCCGTCAGTCCTGCGGATTTATGGTTTATTTGGAGTGGCGTCGCTGCGGTGAGCCTTGCGGTTTATCTCTTTTGGCGACCGCTACTTTCCAGTAGCGTTAATGAAGAATTGGCCAGTGTTGAAGGGGTCAACATTGAATTAATGCGACTGGTATTGATGCTACTGATTGGATTAGTCATTGCCGTCGGGATGAAGTTTGTTGGCGCGTTAATCATGACTTCATTAATGATTATCCCAGCCGCTACAGCCAGACGCATCGCCAAAACGCCAGAGCAGATGGCCCTATTGGCCTCGCTAATCGGCATTATTTCTGTATTGATTGGAATCTCGCTCTCATGGCAATTTGATACCCCAGCCGGCCCTTCTGTGGTGGTTAGCGCAACCATGATGTTTATGCTCAGTCAAACACTTGGCCGCCGTTCATCTTAACCCGTATGCTTAACCAAAATATAAAGGCCTGATAAAACAGGCCCTTATATTACCCCTACCAGCTACCTAAAAAGGCAAAAAGCACACAGCTTATCAAACCAATCACAAGGATATAAGGAAACTGGGTACGGATATGGTCAATATGGTCATTGCCCGTCGCCATAGAAGATACAATACCAGTATCACTGATCGGAGAGGTCATATCGCCAAATATCGCACCTGATATCGAAGCGCCAATCAATAAATGTGGGTCGAGATCGGCTGCGACACCAATTTGAATGCCAATCGGAATCATGATCGCAAACGTTCCCCATGACGTTCCAGTTGCCAGAGACATCACCGCCGCAATCAGAAATACAAACGCTGCCGAAAGCTCTGCAGGTAATACTCCATCAATCAATTGGGTAATGTATTGCCCAGTTTGCAAATCGGCAGATAAATCCCCGACCAAAAAAGCCAATGACATGATGGCTCCCAATGGGATCATATCCGAATATCCAGCGAGTAAGTGGCGAAAAAAAGCATCCAACGATAAAACTCGACCACAGACAAAATAAACCAGTGAAATCAAAGTACCCGCCATCACCGCCCAAAAGACAGCTGTCGATCCTGAGCCTGCGGTAATATTGCCATTTCCGGTAACCCATAATCCCAATGGAACCATAAAAATAATGGTCAGTAGTGGTACGATAAAATAGCTTGCTTTACCGTTAACAGTGACAGGTTCAACTTGTTGGTTACCAGCAATCGGTAAAGCACCTTGTCTCAATACTTGTCCTTGCAATGCCCGCTTGTCAGCCTTGGCCATCGGCCCCCAACTCACTCCCGAAAAAATATAAAACAGCACACCGAGTAACGATAACCACGCCAT
The DNA here is from genome assembly GCF_013048685.1 of Vibrio sp. A8-1. Taxonomy (NCBI): domain Bacteria; kingdom Pseudomonadati; phylum Pseudomonadota; class Gammaproteobacteria; order Vibrionales; family Vibrionaceae; genus Vibrio; species Vibrio sp. A8-1. The sequence continues at coordinate 87,979 of NZ_VHTC01000002.1, read as the reverse complement.
CAAGTTATAAGGCATCGAAGCAAGCAAGATAGAAAAAGGCTCCCCCTCTAAATAGCCTCGACTGATTTGTACGCCGATGATTGCCATCATTGCCGCCCCCCAGCCATTGATCATTACACTTGAACAGGTGGCCACACACGAAGATTGAATCACATAGGCCATTTTCTCGCGTGATACTCGATAATGATCGGCTAAGTCACGACTCACCGTTCCTGCTGACATTAAAGAAATTGAGCTTTCAATAAAAATAACCATGCTGGTTAACATGGCTAACAACTGTACCGCGATAGGGCTTTTGACCAGTTGGGCTCGCTCTGTTAATCCGTGAATAATCGCTTGCGTTCCCCCTGTAATTTGAATCAGCCGAATAATCCCCCCGACCATAAAGCAGAATAAAATGGTGCGAGTATTCCCTGCGCTAGCAAATACATTGATATAACTGTCTAATGCATCGGCAATACCGGCTAAGGGGTTAAAACCAGCAATCACCGTATAACCAACCACAGCACCGATCAATAAAGACAAAATCACTTGCCGAGTCAGCACTGCTAGAGCAATCGTTACCAGCGGTGTCAATAATGTCCATACACCGTAATCCGTCATACGGGCTCCGCGGAAAGCGCATTGAGCAAATCAGCAATTAAGTCATCACTGTCTTCAATTCCTACCGATAAACGAAATGTAGTATCAAAAATCCCCATCGCTTGACGCTCTGTTTCACTCATCGAACCATGGGACATTGATGCCGAATGGTTGATCATACTTTCTACACCACCCAGTGATTCAGCCAAAATGAAATAACGTAATCGACTTAAAAAGCGTTGGCTATCTGTGCGATTACCTTTGAGTTGAATGGTAACGACGGCTCCTCCTGAACGCATTTGTGATTGGCATAATGCATAGTGAGGATGCGTTGCTAAACCTGGGTAATAGACTGCTTCTATCGCAGAATGACCACTGAGCGCTTGTGCCACTTGCAATGCATTATCACACTGACGCTGCATACGTAAATCGAGAGTTTTTAAGCCGCGTAAAGCAAGATAAGCATCGAAAGGTGACGCGATGGCACCTACCGTTGTTTTGGCAAAATCTATCCGTTTCGCTAGCTCAGGATCGGCAGTAATCAACGCACCACCAATCATATCCGAATGACCACCAATGTATTTACTGGTCGATAGCATCACCAGATCGGCACCGAGAGTTAATGGCGTCTGATTCCAAGCGGTAGCAAAGGTATTATCAACACAGGTCAATACACCATGACGACGGGCAAAAGCACACACTTGCTGGATATCCACCAGCTCTAATAATGGATTGGTTGGCGTTTCTATCCAAATCATCGCGGTATTGTCTTGCATCACCGACTCAATGGCAGCTAAGTCGTTCAAATCGACATAATCGACCGTTAAACCATTGTTATGTCTACGTAGTTTTTCAAATAAACGATGTGTACCACCATAAACACCACGCATGGCAATGATGTGCGCATTTTGAGTTAACAGTTCAAGCGCTAATGCGGTCGCTGCCATACCAGAAGCCGTTGCTGTCGCATAAGTTCCTTGCTCTAAGGCAGCAAGTGCACTTTCGTAAGCGTAACGCGTTGGATTTGCCACTCGTGAGTAGCCATAATCAGCAGACTGTTCGAGATCGGTTTGAATAAAACTACTCGCGGTGTAAATAGGGGGGAAGGCTGCATTGTGACCAGCATCATGCTGATCGCCACCATGGACTGCCAATGTAGCAAAGCTTGGTTTTTTCATGATTTCATCCACATAAGATTTGATGAGTTTTAAACAATGCATTACTGATAATGCAAAAGAAGGCAGTGAAATTATTCTATTTGATAGCTCGTTCTAGCTCATAAAAAGGCATAGAGTTTCCAAATGAGACAAGAAGTAACATTGTATTACTTTTCTGCTCAGTGCAGAAAATAGAATTCGCTTCTATGTTATATCCTTACGATTGAAACGTCAGCGGTGTTGGCTATATTCGACACCGTTATCTTTAGCTATAAGGGCTCACTTACTTGCCGTCTACTCACTATTCCTAGTGGTTTGGAAATATTCTAAAAATAATAAAAAAGCCTCCGCAGCAGGGAGGCTCTATATAAGCAACGGAAGTTTACGTCTTTACCAACCGGTGACTTCACGTAACGCTTGGCCAATATCCGCCAAACTTTTTACTGTTTTAACGCCTGCCGATTCTAGCGCAGCGAATTTCTCTTCTGCGGTGCCTTTACCACCAGAAATAATCGCACCAGCATGGCCCATACGCTTACCCGGAGGTGCGGTAACACCAGCAATATAAGAAACAACAGGCTTAGTCACATGCTGTTTAATAAACGCAGCCGCTTCTTCTTCCGCTGTACCACCGATTTCACCGATCATCACAATCGCTTCCGTCTCAGGGTCGTCTTGGAACAGTTTCAGAATATCAATAAAGTTAGAACCAGGAATGGGGTCACCACCGATACCAACACAAGTCGATTGACCAAAACCTTCATCCGTGGTCTGTTTGACCGCTTCATAAGTTAAAGTACCTGAGCGCGAGACAATGCCGACTTTGCCTTTCTTATGAATGTGTCCTGGCATGATACCAATTTTACACTCATCTGGAGTGATCACACCTGGGCAGTTTGGACCAATCATCCGTACCCCAGTTTGCTCCAACTTAACTTTAACATCGATCATGTCTATGGTCGGAATGCCTTCAGTAATGGTCACGATCAGCTCGATACCAGCATCAATGGCTTCTAAAATCGCGTCTTTACAAAACGGAGCAGGAACATAGATCACAGTGGCAGTTGCACCGGTCGCTTCAACCGCTTCACGTACGGTATTAAATACCGGTAGACCAAGATGAGTTTGACCGCCTTTACCTGGAGAAACACCACCCACCATTTGTGTGCCATAAGCTAGTGCTTGTTCAGAATGGAAAGTACCTTGACCACCCGTAAATCCTTGGCAAATGACTTTGGTGTCTTTGTTAATTAATACCGACATTATTTGCCCTCCGCAGCAGCAACAACTTTACGCGCAGCGTCAGTCAACGACTCTGCTGCAATGATATCTAAACCCGATTTTGCCAACACATCACGACCAAGTTCAGCGTTAGTCCCTTCAAGACGAACAACCACTGGCACTTCAACACCGACTTCTTTCACCGCGCCAATAATTCCTTCGGCAATCATGTCGCAGCGTACAATACCACCAAAAATATTCACCAATACGGCTTTAACATTGTCATCAGACAAAATGATCTTAAACGCTTCAGCCACACGCTCTTTGGTTGCGCCACCACCAACATCTAAGAAGTTAGCAGGTTTACCACCATGCAGATTAACAATATCCATGGTTCCCATCGCTAGGCCAGCACCGTTAACCATACAACCGACGTTGCCATCGAGAGCGACGTAGTTCAACTCCCACTGAGCGGCATGAGCCTCACGAGCATCTTCTTGAGTCGCATCGTGCATTTCACGCAATTTAGGCTGACGGTATAAAGCATTGGAGTCGATATTGATCTTGCCATCGAGACACAATAAGTTACCTTCACCGGTAATCACCAATGGGTTGATTTCTAGCAAAGCAAGATCATACTGCGTAAACATCTCGCTTAAGCCCATGAATATTTTTACAAACTGCTTAATTTGGTCACCTTGCAGACCAAGCTTAAATGCCAATTCACGACCTTGATAAGCTTGCGCACCGACTAATGGATCGATAGCCGCTTTATGGATAAGCTCTGGTGTTTCTTCTGCAACTTTCTCGATTTCTACTCCGCCTTCTGTTGAAGCCATAAACACGATTTTACGTGTCGCGCGGTCAACAACCGCGCCTAAGTAAAGCTCATTGGCGATACTTGATGCTTCTTCAACTAGGATTTTAGACACGGGCTGGCCATTAGCGTCCGTTTGATAAGTTACTAGGTTTTTACCAAGCCACTTTTGAGCAAAGGCTTTCACTGCATCTTTACTTTCATGCAGTTCGACTCCACCCGCTTTACCACGCCCACCGGCGTGAACCTGACACTTGACGACTTTCTTTACTGTACTAATCCGTCCTGCTGCTTCAAAGGCTTCTTGTGGGGTATCACAGGCATAACCTTCAGGGACTGGCAAACCGAATTCGGCAAATAGCTGTTTTGCTTGGTATTCATGCAAATTCATTGTGTTATTCCATTTATGTATTTTTATTCCATAGAGCCCAATACATGGTTGGACTTTACGTCTGTAGGGGTACTCTGAGTGAGTAGCCAAATGGCTTTAAACAAGGCCGGGCGTTGAGCTAGCCCGGCTTTTTACGAGTTAATGATGAGGACGAAGCCCTCACCGACTAACATTACACGTCTAGAAGCAGACGTGCAGGATCTTCAAGTAGCTCTTTGATTGTCACTAAGAAGCCAACCGACTCACGACCATCAATTAAACGGTGATCGTAAGACAGTGCGAGATACATCATTGGTAAGATTTCAACCTTACCATCAACCGCCATTGGGCGATCTTGGATTTTATGCATCCCCAAAATTGCCGCTTGTGGTGGGTTAATGATCGGCGTTGACATTAATGAACCAAACACACCACCGTTAGTGATGGTAAAATTACCGCCCGTTAACTCTTCCACGGTCAACTTACCATCACGGCCTTTCAGCGCTAGTTCTTTAATACCCTTTTCAATTTCCGCCAGACTGAGCATATCGCAATCTTTTAGAACTGGCGTCACTAAACCACGAGGGGTTGATACTGCCATACTGATGTCAAAATAATTATGATAAACAATGTCTTGACCATCAATTGATGCATTGACTTCAGGATAGCGTTTTAAGGCTTCAGTTACCGCTTTAACGTAGAAAGACATAAAACCAAGACGAATGCCGTGTTTTTTCTCAAACAGATCTTGATACTGTTTACGCAGTTCCATAATCGGCTTCATGTTGACTTCATTGAACGTCGTCAGCATCGCGGTACTGTTTTTCGCTTCTAACAGACGCTCAGCAACGCGTTTGCGTAAACGAGTCATTGGTACACGCTTTTCACTGCGAGCGGCCACTGGTAGTGGCGCACTTACTGGTTGTGCTGTTGGAGCTGCCGCTTGGTTTTTCGCTAAGTAGGCGTCGACATCTTCACGTGTAATGCGACCACCCACACCTGAACCTTTGACTTGATCGGGCTCTACATTATGCTCCGCCAGCAAACGGCGTACCGCTGGGCTTAACGCATCATTAGACTCTTCACTGAGTACGGCTTTATGGCGTTTATCCGGAGACGGCTCTGTCGATGCGGTCGAGTCTGCTGTTGGTTCACCAGCAACGGCACCTGGTTTAATTCGCGCCAGTAGCTGCTTAGACAGCACGGTGGCACCTTCTAACTCTAAAATCGACTCAAGTATCCCCGCTTCAGGAGCGGGTACTTCCAACACTACTTTGTCGGTTTCAATTTCAACCAGCACTTCATCACGAGCGACAGCATCACCTGGCTGTTTATGCCATGTCGCTACGGTGGCGTCTGCTACTGATTCAGGTAGATCTGGAACCAGAATTTCAACTGTCATATCGGTCTTTTCCTTTTACTTCTTGTTCTTAGGCTAGGGTCAAAGCGTCTTCAATTAACGCTTTCTGCTGTTTCAAGTGTACCGACATATAGCCCACCGCCGGTGATGCTGATGCTGGTCGACCCGCATATTTTAAATCCGCCCCTACAGGAATAGCGGCGCGGAAATTGTGTTGGCTACTGTACCAAGCGCCTTGGTTTTGTGGCTCTTCTTGACACCAGACATAATCAACGACATTGGTATAAGGTGCGATTGCCGCTTGTACTTCTTCAATCGGGAACGGATACAGTTGCTCGATACGAACAATAGCCACATCATCTTGCTGATTATTTCTGCGTTGCTCGAGCAAATCGTAATAGACCTTGCCAGAGCAGAAAACAACTCGCTTAACTTTTGCTGCATCCAACGGATCAATCTCACCAATCGCTGGTAAAAACGAACCGTTAGCCAACTCTTCCATACTTGAGGTACAAAGTGGATGACGTAGCAAAGATTTCGGTGACATGACAATCAATGGACGGCGCATTTTACGCACCACTTGACGACGTAGCATGTGATAAACCTGAGCTGGCGTTGAAGGAATCACCACCTGCATGTTTTGCTCCGCGCAAAGCTGTAAGTATCGCTCTAAACGCGCAGAAGAGTGCTCCGGTCCTTGACCTTCATAGCCGTGAGGTAACAACATGGTCAAGCCACACAATCGGCCCCACTTTTGTTCGCCTGAAGAGATAAACTGGTCAACGACAACTTGTGCACCATTAGCAAAGTCACCAAACTGCGCTTCCCAAATGGTTAAACCGCCAGGCTCCGCTGTTGCATAGCCATACTCAAAAGCCAATACTGCTTCTTCTGATAACACAGAATCGATGACTTCAAATGGACCTTGTTTGGTATGAATGTTCGCCAAAGGAACATAAGTGCTGGCATCGGCTTGATTATGTAAAACCGAGTGACGATGGAAGAATGTTCCACGACCAGAATCCTGACCAGAAATGCGAATACGTTTACCATCGTCAACCAATGTTGCATAGGCAAGAGTTTCAGCCATTCCCCAATCGAGCATTTTTTCACCAGAAACCATGCTCATTCGATCATGGTATATTTTCTCAACTCGACTTTGCAGCTTATGACTGTCTGGATACTGGCAAATTTTTTCTCCCAACTCTTTTAGGCGAACAAGAGGGAATTGATTGTCCCAATTTTCATTCCATTCACGATTAATATAGGGAGACCAGTCCACAGAATGCATGGTCATTGGTCGCCACTCTTTAACCACCACTTCACCATGATCCAGCGCATCACGGTACTCATTCACTAATTGAGTCGCGGTTTCTAAATCACACTCGTTGCGCTCAGTTAGAATGTCCGCATAAATTTTACGTGGCGTCGGATGCTTCTTAATTTTCTGATACATCAACGGCTGAGTCGCATTAGGCTCATCCGCTTCGTTATGGCCATGACGACGATAACAAACCAATTCAATCACTACATCACGCTTAAACTCATTACGGTAATCGAGCGCCATACGTGTAACAAAGGCAACCGCCTCTGGGTCATCCGAGTTAACATGAAGAATCGGAGCCTGAACCATCTTCGCAATATCAGTGCAGTACATGGTTGAGCGCGTATCGCGAGGATTGGAGGTGGTAAAACCGACTTGGTTATTGATAACAATTCGAACCGTTCCACCGACACAGTAGCCGCGAGCGAGAGACATGTTAAACGTCTCAGCAACGACACCTTGTCCAGCAATCGCTGAATCACCATGGATAGTAATTGGTAACACTCGACTCCCCTCAGAATCGCCTAGACGATCTTGACGAGCACGAACCGAACCAATCACCACCGGATTAACAATTTCTAGATGCGAAGGGTTAAATGCCAACGCTAGATGAACATCACCGCCAGGGGTTGCGAAGTCTGCGGAGAAACCTTGGTGATATTTAACATCACCGGTGCCCCACGTTTCATCGTGCTTACCAGCAAACTCGTCAAACAGATCCTGCGGCTTTTTACCTAATACGTTAACCAACATATTCAGGCGTCCGCGGTGAGCCATACCGATTACCACTTCACGCATGCCATGAGTACCCGCATGACGAATTAACTCTTTCATCATCGGAATTAACGCATCGCCACCTTCCAGTGAGAAACGTTTTGCGCCGGGGAATTTAGCGCCAAGATAACGCTCTAAACCTTCTGCAGCCGTTAATTCATCTAAGAACGTACGCTTTTCTTCTAAAGTGAAAGTCGGCTGACCTAATACAGGCTCTAGACGCTGTTGAATCCATCGTTTTTGCTCAGTATCAATGATGTGCATGTATTCTGCACCCACTGAGCCACAGTAGATTTTATTTAACGATTGGTAGATATCTTTCAACTTCATGGTATCCGCGCCAACGGCAAAAGAGCCGACGTTGAACGTTTCTTCCATGTCATCTTCAGTTAAGTTATGGAATGAGGGATCGAGTTCCGCCACTGGTGGGCGTTTCCATAAACCAAGAGGATCTAATTGGGCAGCTTCATGACCGCGGAAACGGTAAGCGTTAATAAGCTGTAGAACTTTTACTTGTTTTGCATCGACTTCAGGATCACTAACTTGGACATTGTAATGCTTTGTCTCTTGGGCAAGCCGACGGAAGTAGTCACGGACACGCGAGTGTGGTTGTTCAACCACATGATCAGGCTGCATAGGCAGACCATCAAAAACACGTTTCCACTCCTCACTCACCAGATCGGGATCACTTAGATACAGTTCGTAGAGATCTTCTACATAAGTTGCATTGGCGCCAGCCAAGTGTGAAGACTCGAGCCATGCCTTCATCACGCCGTTGTGCATTATTTTCCCTTAACCAGTAGTTTTCACGTTTGCTGCGGTCTATGCCGAGCTATAAAGGCAGGCCCGAAGGCCTGCAATTTTTCATCTAAACCGAGCGGTTGACCAACATCGACTTGATATGGCCAATTGCTTTTGTCGGGTTTAATCCCTTAGGACAAACACTTACACAATTCATGATGCCATGGCAACGAAAAACGCTAAATGCATCATCAAGATTTGACAAGCGCTCATCTGTTGCCGTATCGCGGCTATCAATTAACCAACGATAAGCCGCCAACAATCCCGCCGGACCGATAAATTTATCCGGATTCCACCAAAAAGAGGGGCAAGACGTTGTACAACATGCACACATAATACATTCATACAATCCATCCAAATGTGCGCGATCTTCCGGTAACTGGAGATGCTCACGAGAAGGAGGAATTTCACCATCAGAAATCAAAAATGGTTTCACTTTGGCGTAGTTATCGTAGAACTGTGTCATGTCGACGATTAAATCACGCACTACCGGTAAGCCCGGTAATGGGCGAATAACTATTTTACTGCCTTTCAAAGCCGAAAGCGGGGTAATACAGGCTAAACCGTTTTTACCATTCATGTTCAAGCCATCAGAACCACACACACCTTCACGGCAAGAACGACGAAAAGCAATCGATGGGTCCTGTTCTTTCAGTAAGATCAGTGCATCGAGCACCATCATGTCTGAACCTTCTGCGACGTCGAGCACATACTCTTTCATGTATGGCTTACTATCAACATCAGGATTGTAACGATACAAAGAGAAGTTAAGTTTCATAATTGAGTCCTCCCTTAGTATGTACGTGCTTTAGGTGGAAAAGCATCACGATGAATCGGCGTCATATTGACATCACGCTTATTCATTTGTTCGGTTTCTGGATCGTAAATCGAGTGGCACAACCAATTCGCATCATCACGTTCTGGATAATCGAAACGAGCATGCGCACCTCGGCTTTCCGTACGATAATTGGCCGCTACTGCGGTAGAAAACGCCGTTTCCATTAAGTTATCTAACTCTAAACATTCGATACGCTGAGTATTAAATTCTTTTGATTTATCGGCCAAGTGTCCGTTTTTCAGACGTTCACGGATCACTTTTAACTCTTCAAGTCCGGTTGCCATCGCATCACCTTCACGGAATACCGAGAAGTTGTTTTGCATACAACGTTGAAGATCTTTACGAATTTGTACTGGGTCTTCGCCACCGGTACTGTTTTCCCAACGCATGGTTCGCGCTAATGACGCTTCAATATCTGACTCGGTTGCTGGGCGAGCTTCACTTTGTGCGGCTAGCGTTTCACCAAGGTGTAATCCTGTCGCGCGGCCAAAGACCACTAAATCTAATAATGAATTACCACCAAGACGATTTGCACCATGTACTGAAACCGAGGCAATTTCGCCACAAGCGAACAGACCTTGCACTTCAATATCTTTGCCGTTTCTATCTTGTTTGATGGCTTGACCAGAGACCTGAGTCGGTACTCCTCCCATCATATAATGACAAGTAGGAATGACAGGAATCGGCTCTTTAACCGGGTCAACATGGGCAAAAGTCCGAGACAATTCGCAAATACCTGGTAGACGGGATTCAAGAACATCTCGACCTAAATGGTCTAGTTTCAGCTTAATGTGTGGACCCCATGGGCCATCACAACCACGGCCTTCACGGATTTCAATCATCATTGAACGAGCAACCACATCACGGCCAGCCAAGTCTTTCGCATTAGGTGCATAGCGTTCCATGAAACGTTCACCATCTTTATTTAATAGATAGCCACCTTCTCCACGACACCCTTCTGTTACTAACACACCAGCGCCAGCAATCCCTGTTGGGTGGAATTGCCACATTTCCATATCTTGCATGGGTACACCAGCGCGTAAGGCCATGCCTACACCGTCACCAGTATTGATGTGCGCATTGGTCGTTGACGCATAAATTCGCCCAGCGCCGCCAGTAGCCAGTACCGTCGCTTTCGATTTAAAGTAGCAAATTTCACCACTTTCCATACACAACGCTGTACAACCTAACACCGCACCATCTTGGTTCTTCACTAGGTCCAGAGCATACCACTCGGAGAAAATCGTCGTTTTATACTTAATGTTCTGCTGATATAGGGTATGTAATAACGCATGACCCGTACGGTCAGCAGCAGCAGCGGTACGAGCAGCTTGCTCACCACCAAACTCTTTCGATTGGCCACCAAATGGGCGTTGATAAATCGAACCGTCTTCAAAACGAGAAAATGGCAACCCCATGCGCTCAAGTTCAATCACCGATTGAGGACCATTTTTACACATGTATTCAATCGCGTTCTGATCACCAATGTAATCTGAACCTTTGACGGTATCGTACATGTGCCACTGCCAATCGTCTTTGTGCGAGTTACCCAAAGCAACGGTAATGCCACCCTGAGCAGAAACCGTGTGTGAACGAGTTGGGAACACTTTAGACAACAAGGCGCAGGTTAGGCCTTGTTCAGAAATTTGAAGTGCAGCACGCATGCCTGCACCACCAGCACCGATAACCACGGCATCGAATTCACGAACAGGAATAGTCACTTACACACCCCACAGTACAAATAGGCCAGAGAAAAAGTATCCAAATAACACGGCAATAACGACCAATTGCAAAACACTACGTAACTTTGAGCACTTTACGTAATCGGTCAATACTTGCCAGAGCCCTATCCAACCATGAATCAGAATGCAAACTAAGGTCAACATGGTGAACACTTTAGTGAAAGTGCTAGAGAAAAATTGGGTCCATGTTAAATAGGTAATATCAGTGAAAGCACAAAACAATACTACGTAAAGGGTATAAAGAGTCATAATAATTGCAGTAGCACGAATTAAGAGATAATCGTGTACCCCATTACGACCAAATGAAGAAACATGCTTTACCATACTAATACCCCCGCTAGCACTGATAACACTAACGTGATTACCAATGATATCTTGGCACTCAATGCGCCACTTTCTAACTCTTCAAAATACCCCATATCCATAAGAAGATGACGTATACCACCGACAATATGATAGGCCAACGCCGTTAAGATGCCCCAAAGAACAAACTTGACGAAGAAGCCATTAACGATATGACTTGCCTCCATAAATCCCATTGGTGATGACAAAGAGAGGGACAGTAACCATAACAATATACCGACCGCCACAAACGTTATGATCCCAGCGATACGGTGCAGGATAGAAACGATGGCGGTGATCGGAAAGCGTATAGTCTGCAGATCTAGATTAACCGGTCTTGACTTTCTTTCTTTCACGGGCTTGCTCACTCAGCTCTAATTGAAGCATTTATAGTTATCAATGAAATTTGGCAACAAACCGACAAAACTTAACATTTAATCAACATATAAGCCAAGATAAGCCCACCTTAATTGTAAAATAAATGTTAACAACAAGGTTGAGTATTTTTACCTTGAATTGTTTTGAGCTTTGAATTTATAAGGTTTTTACCAAAATTTGCTACGCCTTTATACGGCTGGCAACATTATACAACAAATGATGTAACAAATTTTGCTACACAGAACAGATTTTTAACTTTATATGTATAAAAAATCAAAGTAAGTGCACACATCGGAGGAGAAAAATTGACTTTAATAACGATCGGACGTACAAGAATGACACACAAACATCCTGGACGGATTAAATAATAAACAAAGGAGATTGTCTATGGCAGATAAGAAAGCGACCCTTCACATTGAAGGTAAAGCGCCCATTGAGCTGCCGATTATGGATGGGACAATAGGTCCTCAAGTAATCGACGTTCGTCAATTAGGTTCAAATGGCTACTTTACTTTTGACCCGGGTTTTCTTGCCACTGCATCTTGTGAATCTCAAATCACTTATATCGATGGTGACAAAGGCATTTTGTTACATCGCGGCTTTTCTATCGAACAGTTAGCCAATAATGCTGATTATTTAGAAGTGTGTTACATCCTTCTTTATGGTGAAGCCCCTAACCGTGAACAATACGAAGAGTTTAAGAAAATCGTTACTCGCCATACCATGGTTCACGAGCAAATTGCTAGCTTCTTCCATGGTTTCCGCCGCGATGCACACCCAATGGCGGTGATGTGTGGGGTGGTAGGTGCGTTAGCGGCTTTCTATCACGATTCACTGGATATCAATAACGATACACACCGAGAAATTGCTGCTTATCGTTTATTATCAAAAATGCCAACCTTGGCTGCAATGTGTTACAAATACTCGATTGGTCAGCCATTTATCTATCCACGTAACGATTTAACCTACGCAGAAAACTTCCTGCACATGATGTTTGCTAATCCGTGTGAAGAATATGAAGTCAATCCTGTCGTCGCTCGTGCTATGGATAAAATCTTCACTTTGCATGCAGATCATGAGCAAAACGCATCAACATCAACCGTTCGTTTAGCCGGTTCTTCAGGTGCCAACCCCTTTGCCTGTATTGCCGCAGGTATCGCATCACTGTGGGGTCCAGCCCATGGCGGAGCCAACGAAGCTTGCTTACGCATGCTAGAGGAAATTGGCTCTGTCGATAAAATTCCTGAGTACGTCGCCCGAGCAAAAGATAAAGATGATCCGTTCCGCTTAATGGGCTTTGGTCATCGGGTGTACAAAAACTACGATCCACGTGCAACGGTGATGCGCGAAGCGTGTCATGATGTTCTTAAAGAACTCAATATTAGTGATCCGCTACTTGATGTAGCGATGGAGCTTGAGCGTATTGCGCTCTCTGACCCCTACTTTGTTGAGAAGAAACTCTACCCGAACGTTGATTTCTATTCTGGGATTATTCTCAAAGCCATCGGTATTCCAGTCTCCATGTTTACCGTTATCTTTGCCATGTCACGCACCATTGGCTGGATTGCGCACTGGAATGAAATGCATTCAGACGTCAACAACAAGATAGGCCGTCCTCGTCAGCTTTATACAGGTCAAAAACTTCGTGAGTTTGTGCCATTACATGAACGCCAATAAGTGAGGCACCAACTAGGCTAGCCTATCGTTCTTGCCTAGTTAATCAGTAACACAATAAAAAGCGAGATCGACTCTCGCTTTTTTTATTTATACCGGATTATCAATATCGATAAACTCAACAGAAAGGCCATGCGCTTTGCTCAACCACTCACCTAATGCTTTAACACCATAACGCTCGGTAGCATGATGGCCTGCAGCAAAATAATGAATATTTAATTCTCGTGCCGCATAAGTAGTTCGTTCAGAAATCTCACCCGAGATGAACGCATCCATTCCTTGCTGAGCAGCCAGTTCGATATAGTCTTGCCCGCCCCCCGTACACCAAGCGATCTTTTTAATCGGTTTATCCGTTTGCTCTGGAGCAATATGCAATGGCTGACGGTGAAGTACCGTTTGCAGATGCTGGGCAAACTCATCACCAGAGTAATGGCGATTGAGACAACCGTACATAGCGACAGATTGTGCATGCCCTTCTAGGCCGCCCTCCACTTCAATCCCAAGTAACTGAGCGAGCTGAGCGTTATTACCCAATTGCGGATGAATATCCAGCGGTAAATGATAGGCAAACAAATTAATGTCATGTTTAATCAGCTGTCGTAATCGCTGCCCTTTCATGCCACGAATCGCTTCTGGCTCGCCTTTCCAAAAATAACCATGATGGACAAGTAAAGCATCAGCTTGATGCTCAATGGCTTGTTCAATGAGCGCTTTCGACGCCGTCACTCCAGTAATGATTTTTTTTATCTCGGCTTTACCTTCCACTTGCAAGCCGTTAGGACAGTAATCTTTCACTAATTGTGGAGACAAGATCTCATTTAACAACGCTTCTAACTGTAAGTTGTTCATATTTCGTTCCATTACACTATTGTTATGACGTGTTTATAACAATTTCAGGCTAGAATGTCGAAAACGGAATGGTAACCGTAGATGGTGCTCACAATGGATATAAAACAGCTTATGCAATGGGTGGTAACCACTCCTCCACTCTTTCAAGGGTCAGAGCCAATAGTCTCTAAAGTTCCTTTCATTCAACCGTCTTATCAGCAGTGGCCAACTTATCAAGGTAATCAGCGACTGGGATTTATTTATCAATTTTTATGTCAACAACTATTCACTGCCACGCCTCGCTATAACGCCGTTTCAGAAGAGATTCAGCTAAATCAACAAGGCACAACGTTAGGTTCGATTGATTTTATTGCCAAAAACCGCAAAACAGAGCAATACGAACATTGGGAAGTGGCCGTTAAATTCTATCTTCTTCATCAAGGGAATTGGTATGGGCCCAATGCAGAAGATAGACTTGATCTCAAGTTAAATCATATGCTCAACCATCAACTTCCCCTTTCAAGCAACGAAGCGTTTTGTAAACATTATCCGTTATGGGCTAATGCGAAGCCCCATTTGCTCATGCAAGGTCGTCTTTATACTAACCCTTTTCAACCAGAACCCGTACCCAACGAATGTTTAGGCCACCCGCTCAATCCTTCTCAAATTCAGGGTCATTGGTGTTATCAACATCAACAGTCATTGATTGACGAGCCCTTGTATCGATTAGAAAAACCACAATGGTTAACGGGCCGAGATAAACAAAGCCCACGTTACCAAGGTGAAGACTTAGGTTTTGTTCATTGCCAAAGTCAGTCAGGAATATTTTGGTTTATTATGCCCAATGACTGGCCTGCCACCACATAATAAAAAACAGGCCATGAACGTTAATTCATGGCCTGTCTTAAGCTAAATTCGAGATATGATTAATTATAATCCCGCATTTTTAAAGACTTGATTAACAATCTCTTGCGCTTCATGCTCGATCTGTTTTAAATGCTCTGCACCTTTAAAACTCTCACAGTAGATTTTATAAATATCTTCTGTCCCTGATGGACGAGCCGCAAACCAACCGTAATCAGTTGTCACTTTTAAACCACCAATCGCAGCTCCATTACCTGGAGCATGGGTTAAACGGGCGGTGATCATATCTCCGGCTAAGGTTTGAGCGGTCACCATCTCGGCGGAAAGCTGACTCAAGATCGTTTTTTGAGGTCCATTGGCTACAGCTTGAATTCGGCTGTAGTGCGACTCACCATGTTTCGCTGCTAATTGATCGTAATATTGCTGAGGGTTTTTACCCGTCACCGCGGTTATTTCAGCCGCGAGTAGACATAAAATAATCCCATCTTTATCGGTTGACCAAGCGGTGCCATCTTGACGTAAGAAAGAAGCACCAGCACTCTCTTCTCCACCAAAACCAAAACGACCGTTATACAAGCCATCAACAAACCATTTAAATCCGACTGGCACTTCACACAATTTGCGGCCTAAATCCGCAACGACTTTATCAATCATCGCACTAGAAACAAGAGTTTTGCCCACAGCAACATCAGATTGCCAAGCAGAGCGGTGACGGTAAAGATAGTCAATACAAACCGCCAGAAAATGGTTAGGGTTCATTAAACCTTGTGGGGTAACAATCCCATGACGATCATAATCAGGGTCATTACCAAACGCTAAATCGTATTGGTCTTTCAGTGCTAATAAACCAGCCATCGCATAGGGAGATGAGCAATCCATACGCACCACGCCGTCTTTATCCAGTGACATAAATTGGAACGTAGGATCAATCGCTTCACTGACTAACGTTAAATCTAAATCGTACGTTTGAGCAATTTGTCGCCAATAATCAATTCCGCTGCCACCTAATGGGTCGACACCTATCTTCAGTTTGGCTTTCTGAATCGCGGCCATATCGACAACATTCACTAAGTCGTCAACATAAGGTTTCACTAAATCAACCTGCTTCAATAAAGGTGAATGCTTCGCTTCAACAATAGCCACGCGTTTCACCCCGCTCAAACCATCGGCAATTAGCTGATTGGCTCGATTTTCAATCGCTTTGGTAAGCTCACCTTCCGCGGGTCCACCATGGGTAGGATTGTATTTGATACCGCCATCTTGAGGCGGATTATGTGATGGGGTGATCACGATACCATCTGCTTTATCGGCATGTTGCAAGTTATAGGTCAAGATAGCATGAGAGATACCCGGCGTTGGCGTATAACCGTTATCTTGTTGAATAATGACCTCAACCTGATTGGCAATAAGCACTTCGAGCACACTACTTAAGGCTGGCTCAGATAAAGCATGGGTATCTTTACCGACAAAAATAGGTCCGGTCGTACCCAACTCAGTACGTAGATCAACGATCGCTTGCGCAATAGCTAAAATATGGTGTTCATTAAACGTGAATTTATCAGCCGACCCTCTATGGCCGGAAGTACCAAATTCAACCTTATGCTGCGGATTACTCGCATCAGGTTGTAAAAGGTAGTAATGAGAAACTAAAGCCGGAATATTATGTAAATCTTGTTGCTGTGCTTTTTGTCCTGCACGAGGGTGCATAGCCATAATGACATCCTTTTAAAAATAATAATCAATAAAAAACCTCATAATACGCATTTTTACATGCCCAGTATGAGGTTCTAGTCAGACTTTTCGCTGCTGATCGTGCCACGTTAAATAGACAAGGTCACTTTTTCAATAATATCCGCAGGGAAATTCATTTTCAGCATCACTTGCTCAACCATTTGCTGTTTACGGCTGGTATTGTTATTCGTAATCACCCATAACGGCGTATTTGGAATAGCTTTTGGTTTCGTCGTCTGCCCGTTCGCGAGCAACGTCGCTTCGTTATCAGCAAAGTAAACTCGCTTGCGTCCCTTAACGATCATGGCATCAGAGAAGCTCGCTGGATCGATACGATAGAGTGTGGATAGGACTAACATAAAACGATCAACGGCTTTTTTCAGTGCAGAATATTCATCTGAAATCAGTAACTCGCGCATCGCCTTAACGCTATCAACTTTTGTCTCTTGAGCCGCATCTTTACTGACCACTAACCCTTTAGGAGCAGTGATAGCAGGCATCGCCGAAAAACGCTGACTATCAACCTTCAATAAGCGACGTAAAATATCGGAAGCGCTCTCACCAATATGTAGGGTTTGACTGGCAATATAACGGTATAGATCTTCATCAACCTCAATTGTTTTCATTCGCTTTTCACAATCTCTATGTTTAAACTCTGGGGGATTATAGCGAGATCTTTACCGATACTCTACGTTAAACCCATTACTAATAAGATAAAATGTCAGCACTGCTTAATTACAAACTAGAAGGTGAGGGTCACACCGTCGTTCTGATCCATGGTTTATTTGGTAATTTGGACAATTTAGGACTACTCGCGAGAGATCTGAAACACGATCATCAGGTACTGAGTATTGACTTGCGTAACCATGGACAATCGTTTCACGCTTCAGAACATAACTACGCGTTAATGGCGCGCGATGTCGATCAACTGCTCACCGAGTTGGCTATCACTCAAGCGACGATCATTGGTCACTCCATGGGCGGTAAAGTAGCGATGAAATTAGCCGATCTTGCCCCCGATATCGTTCAACGGTTAATCGTGCTAGACATGGCACCCGTTGCCTATACCGTGCATCGTCATCAACAGGTGATCGATGGTCTCGATGCGGTTTTAGAACAAAAACCGTCCTCTCGCAGTGAAGTGATGACCCTTTTAGCCCAGCATATCGATCAGGAAGGCGTTCGCCAATTTCTGGGGAAATCCTTGGTCAACCAAGATAGCGTCATGACTTGGCGATTTAATGTACCTGCGATTAAAGCCAACTACTGGAATATTCTTGGTTGGGAACCGATTGCCTGTAACTCAACCCCGACCTTATTTATTAAAGGGGCAGATTCAAACTATTTAATGGCAGAGCATCAACCCGCTATCCAGCAACAATTTAGCCACGCCAAAGCACATGTTATCGCCAATACTGGCCACTGGTTACATGCTGAAAAACCAGCAGAAGTGCTCCGTGCGATTCGTAAATTTATTGTCTAAAGCGCTTAATCCATAACAAGTTAAGGGAAATTTGAAAGTCAATAGGTGGATTAACTTTAACAAATAACAGTGGTATAGTTCGCGCAAGCAGATTGATTTAAAGGTAAAGACTCTATGGCAAGTGTAGGTATCTTTTTTGGTAGCGATACAGGTAACACCGAAGCTATTGCAAAAATGATTCAAAAACAACTCGGCAAACAACTGGTTCACGTACAAGATATCGCGAAAAGTAGTAAAGAAGATATTGATAACTTTGATCTTTTACTGCTTGGCATTCCCACTTGGTACTATGGTGAAGCACAGTGTGATTGGGATGATTTTTTCCCTGAATTAGAAGCCATTGATTTTTCGACTAAACTCGTGGCTATTTTTGGGTGTGGTGATCAAGAAGACTACGCAGAGTATTTCTGTGATGCTATGGGCACCGTTCGAGACATCATTCAAGCCAAAGGCGCAACGATTATTGGTCATTGGCCAACGGAAGGTTATGAGTTTGAAGCGTCTAAAGCATTAGTCGATGATAATCATTTTGTTGGTCTATGCATTGATGAAGACCGTCAACCAGAGTTGACCGAGCAACGTGTGACCGCTTGGGTTCAGCAAGTATACGAAGAAATGTGCTTAGCTGAGCTAGAAGACTAAACCAGCAACCGCCCTCACTTGGGCGGTTTTTTTAACACAAACTCTTTATGAATTATTGGATCTATTTACCACAATAGCTGGCCTAAAAAGGGCGCAATCAGTACCGTTACCATACCGGCTATCATCATGACGACACTCGATACCACCCCTTCTGCATTTCCCATTTGATACGCTTTCGCGGTGCCTGCACCATGGGCAGAAGCCCCTAAGCTAGCCCCACGCCCAAATCGAGAACGAATCGATAAGAAAGTTAATATACTTTCACCAACCGCCATTCCAATAACACCCGTGAGTACCACAAACAGGGCCGTTAAGTCACTTTCACCGCCAATGGCACGTGTTGCTTCCACGGCAGAAGGGGTCGTTATCGAGCGCATGGCTAAGCTACGCTGCAGTAACTCTGGTAATTCAAACCAGCGTGCCAGTAAGACGGTACTGCTCACAGCCACAATCACGGAAACCACCACACCAACCGATAATGACAACCAATGACGTCGAATTAAAAGCCGATTATCGTACACAGGAATCGCAAAGGCGACGGTGGCAGGCCCAAGTAACCATAATAGCCAGCGAGACTCTTCCATATACGATGGATAAGGAATATCCATACCAATAACAATCAGCACCAACAGTAATGGGGCCAGCAATAAAGGCATCAAAAAAATTGTTCGTTTGCGCTGATAGAGCATTTTACAGACGTAATAGAGTGCTAAAGTCAGTACCAAACACGTCATGCCGAGTAATGAGACAGAGTGCAACATTATAAGGCTCCTGTTAACTTATTACTTTTTCGGCGCGCTAATTTAAGCTCCAGGCGGTATAATTTATCCACGACCCACGCAGTCACCGCTATCACTAAAACGGTACTCAGCACTAATACTAAGATAATTCGTCCGCCCTGTTCACGCACCAGCGGCTGATAATTGACCACGGCTACGACCGCCGGAACAAAAAACAGTAACATTTCCGCTAAAAGCCAAGCCGCACCTCGTCGCAGCCATTCAACGTTAACAATCTTACTGAACACCAACGTCAGCAGTAACAACATACCTGTGAGATTGGCAGGGATAGGCAAGTGTAAGTAATCAACCAAACGATCGGCGATTACCCATATCAAACCTAACGCAACAATTTGCCCAATGGTCAGCAAAACAGTTTCAATCTTCCTCATGGCATCATTCGCTCATTGTGTGAAATTAATCACAGTATAGAGAGCATTAAAATTTCATAAAATGAATTTTTATTATAAAAATTATGCCAATATGGAATCAATTAACACAGAGAATCACTTTCTTATGGATATTAAAGCCCTACGCTATTTTGTTGAACTCATCAATCAACAGAGCTTTACCCGTGCCTCGGAGAAACTTTTTGTTACCCAACCGACGATCAGCAAAATGATCCGTAGCCTTGAACAAGAGATCGGGCAGCCATTACTCCATCGTCAAGGCCATCGATTTTGGCTAACCGATGCAGGACACATTGTGTATTTACGTGCACAAGAGATTTTGACCCACTTTACTCAGCTAGAAGCTGAACTGATCGATCTGCACCAACTCCAAGGAGGGCAACTTCGGCTAGGTATTCCTCCTATGGTGGGGCATCTTTATGCTGGCTTGATTAGACAATATCGACAAACCTACCCAGCCGTAGAAATGACGATCGTCGAGTATGGCGGGCGAAAAATAGAACAAGCGGTACTTAATGGAGAATTGGATGTTGCCATTACGATGCTATCGCGCCACGCAGAGCAACATCTCAGCACTTTAGTATTAGACAGTTACCCAATTTATGCCGTATTACCGCAAACCATGCCTTGGACTGCCATGACAACGATTGATTGGCCATCACTCAAAGAAGCGCCTTTTTATCTTTACACTGAAGAGTTTACTCTTAGTGACTATGTGCATCAGCAATGTCTAGCGCATGGATTTACCCCACAAATTGCGGCGCGAAGTAGCCAATGGGATTTTCTCGTTGCGCTTGTAAAAAGTGGCATCGGAGTGGCCTTTTTACCCGAACCACTCTGCTTAAGAATCCAAAATGAAGGCGTCTTAATTAAGCCGCTCAATCCCAGTATTGACTGGACATTAAGTGTTATTTGGCATAGTGAACGTTACGTCTCTCGCACTGCAGAAGCTTGGATACAACTTTGTCATACTCATCCATCGTCTCGCTGAACACCATTATGCAGCGTTATCGGTTTGATAATCACTCTCTTGACGATACTTAGGCTTTTTACGAACATACAACTTACGATGCACTTCAGAAACCACATCACCCTGTTTGTCTTTGACGTGAATAATAAATTCAGGAAAGCATTTATCGCCATTTGCCGTCGCCACTAATATCGCATCCAGTTGAGCTTGAGAAATCAAAAACTCAGCATACAAATCACTGTGTCCCGGCTTAATGAAATTAATGCTCGCTTCTTTATCCCAAACATAATACTGGCGACCTAAAATCCCCATCAGCATTAATGAATATACGGGATCCGTTAAAGAGAAGATGCTGCCACCATATTGGGAACGATTGGCATTTTTGTTCCACCAACGAAGCTTTAAACGCAATCTAGCTTCACGAAAGTCTTCGCTGATTGACTCGATTTTTATCCCAGATCCCCAAAAAGGTGGCCAACTATTTAATGCCCACTTCACAATATTAGGTTTATACAACTTCTCAAGTGTTTTATTCATGCTATCCGTGCCTTAGACTCTATCTCATCTTCACTGATCGTGATGCTCAATGAGCACCTCACTCAGCGAAGCTACACACAAGTTAATGTTGCATAATTGTAACTGGTCAGATCAGATTTCTCCGTGATGAAACTCGATTTTGTAGTAATTACAGTAACCCTTTGAAGTTCGTGGTTTATTGTTTTAATCGAGTGGCCTATAATGTGGAACAACATTGACCTCTGTTTACGACTGCAGATCATCAACGGGAAAGTATATGTCAGACAATAACCAAGCGCTAAAGGATGCAGGTCTTAAAGTAACCCTTCCACGGCTAAAGATTTTAGAAGTATTGCAGCAGCCTGAGTGCCAACATATTAGTGCTGAGGAGCTGTACAAAAAGCTGATTGATCTCGGTGAAGAGATCGGCCTTGCGACCGTTTATCGCGTGTTAAACCAATTTGATGACGCTGGTATCGTGACTCGTCATCATTTTGAAGGTGGAAAATCAGTTTTCGAACTCTCAACCCAACACCATCATGACCATCTCGTCTGTCTTGATTGTGGCGAAGTGATTGAGTTTTCTGACGAGGTAATCGAACAGCGTCAAAAAGAGATCGCTGCGCGTTACAATGTTCAGCTAACTAATCACAGTTTATATCTTTATGGCAAATGTGCTGATGGCGGTTGCAAAAACAACCCTTCCGCGCATAAAGCTCGATAAGATAACCGAAAAAAACCACCGCGAGGTGGTTTTTTTGTTCACTCAATATCGACGAGGGTATCGATAACGCCGCGACTATTTACAGATAATCTCGGATCAATACTTCCGCAATCTGTACCGCGTTGGTTGCTGCCCCTTTACGAACATTGTCTGCTACCACCCACAAATTAATCCCGCTATGATGGCTAATATCATTACGGATGCGTCCAACCAACACCGTATCTTTACCACCGGAATCACGCACTTGAGTCGGGTAGTCTTGCCCTTGGAAAACTTCAATCCCTGCCGTTTGTTCCAATAGGCTTATTACCTGCTCGGCATCAATGGGGCTACGAGTCTCAATATGCAATGCTTCGGCATGACCATAAAATACCGGGACGCGAACACAGGTTGGATTAACCATGATCGAAGGATCATTGAAGATTTTTTGGGTTTCCCATACCATCTTCATCTCTTCTTTCGTATAACCATTATCCATAAACTGATCGATTTGCGGGATACAGTTAAAGGCAATTTGCTGACTAAAAGCATGCGTCTCAGCTGGAATGCCACTCAGTAGTTTTGCCGTTTGTCCTGCTAGCTCATCAATTCCTGCTTTACCGGCTCCAGATACAGACTGGTAAGTCGTGACATTAATTCGCTCGATCCCTACCGCATCATAAATGGGTTTTAACGCCACCAACATTTGAATGGTGGAACAATTTGGGTTAGCAATAATGTTGCGGTTACGAAACTCGGCAATCGCCTGTGGATTGACTTCTGGAACCACTAAAGGGATATCGTAGTCATAACGAAAATGAGAGGTGTTATCTATAACGATTACGCCCGCATCGGCAGCGATCGGTGCCCAGTGAGCAGAAAGCTCACCACCTGCCGAAAAAAGCGCAATATGCACCGAGGACCAATCAAACTCTTCAACATTTTGTACTCGTACGGTTTTTCCATTAAAGCGATAGGTTTTCCCTTCACTACGTTCACTCGCGAGTAGAAAAAGTTCACCAACAGGAAATTTACGCTCTTGCAATACTTCCAGCATGGTTTCACCGACCGCACCCGTTGCACCGAAAATCGCAACATTAAATTCTTGGCTCATTTGTAACCTCTATTGTAAATCCGAGTTGCGCTAGCAGTTCTAATTGACACGATGCCTCACCTACTAGCTTAATTGCGCTATATTCACGCCTATCCCAATACTGTTTGCGCATTTTATCAAACGCGTCAGGTTGATGTATTTGACGGCGAAACAGAGCATCGTCTCGTCGAACATCATAAATAAGTTGCGTTAAGTTGAGCAACGTTGCTTCATCCCAAGCTCGATTCAGCACCACTTCAGGTACAGGAGCCGTCGGCAGTAAACTGGATGGATTAGCCCAATGCGCTTGGCCTAAAAACTCACAGTATTGGTTAAACACCATGGTGGTACCGCGCGCTTTCCCTTCCAAGCCATAACCAGCAACATGAGGCGTCGCAAACGCTAACAACGGCAGGAGCTCTAAATCCACCTGCGGTTCAAATTCGAACACGTCTAAGGCTGCGGTAAAGCCATCGCCTTGTTGTAAACGAGCTTTTAATGCGTCATTGTCGACCACTGGACCTCGCGCAGCATTAATCAAAATTTGATCGCCTCGTAAACCAGCCAACACCTGCTCATTAATTAAATGGTGAGTAGGCCACTCACCTTGCTGAGTGATCGGCGTATGCAAGGTAATCACATCCGCTTCAGTTAATAGTTGCTCCAGTGGTGTAAATGCTCGCGTATCCCCTTGTGCTTGCTTGGGAGGATCATTGATCAAAACGTTGAGTCCTAACCCAGTCAAACAATGGGCTAAGTAGCTACCGACTTGGCCTGCACCAATAATACCAATCGTTTTATCAAAAATAGAGAAACCTTGCTGCTGAGAAAGTACCATTAAGACACTAAACACATACTCTGCAACGCCGACTTTATTACAGCCTGGTGCGGCGGTAAAAAATATCCCTCGCTCAGCCAATAGCGCTTGATCAACGTGATCCATCCCAGCCGTTGCCGTACCGACAAAAGCCAATCGATTCGCTTTACTTAATAGAGCTGCATCTACTTTTGTCACCGAACGAATCATTAACGCATCAATGTCGATCAAATCGTCAGCGGTTAATGTGCGACCTGGTTTAAGAATTACCTCACCGAGCTGACTAAACAGCTGCTCAGCGTAAGGCATATTTTCGTCGATCAAGATTTTCATAGCCGAATTCACACTATTGGGTTGTCTTTAGGATCATGATAGGCCAAAAACCATGGGGTCTTATTTGCCAACACGTGATGGGTATTTTGTTGGGCATTGTGCAGAAAAGCATTCTGTGTGTCGAGCATAAAAATACCCGGAGCCAAAGGCTACCGGGCAAATACCCAGAACAAAAGGATCTCGTCCTGCTCTCAATAGGACAGAGTCTGCGTCTGTGTGATCGGCTACGCCGATCGGCTCTGGAAACGGTTCACCTCAAATGGTGATTATGCTTGGTACTTTTTGATCACCAATGTGGCGTTGGTACCACCAAAGCCAAAACTGTTTGACATAACGCTATTGAGCTCTTGTTCACGTGGTTGCGTGACAATATCTAGCCCCTCTGCAGCCGGATCCAGAGTATCAATATTAATACTCGGTGCGATAAAATTATGATGCAGCATCAAGGTCGAATAAATCGCTTCATGAACCCCTGCTGCGCCTAATGCGTGACCAGTCATGGCTTTAGTCGCAGAAATAGCAGGGCTATTACCGCCAAAAATTTCTTGAATCGCGCCCAGTTCTTTTACATCACCGACTGGTGTTGATGTACCATGGGTGTTGACATAATCAACACTATCGACATTTTGCATCGCCATTCGCATACAACGAGCCGCACCCTCACCAGATGGCGCAACCATATCGTAGCCATCAGAGGTTGCGCCATAACCCACAAGTTCGCCGTAAATTTTTGCACCGCGTGCCAAAGCATGCTCTAACTCTTCAATCACCAGCATGCCGCCGCCGCCTGAAATCACAAAACCATCGCGATCAGCGTCATAGGTGCGAGACGCTTTCTCTGGTGTGTCATTGTATTTGGTGGATAACGCGCCCATGGCATCAAACATCATCGTCAATGTCCAATCCAGTTCTTCACCGCCACCAGCAAACACAATGTCTTGCTTGCCGAGTTGAATCAGCTCCATCGCGTTACCAATACAGTGTGCTGAAGTCGCACAGGCTGAGCTAATCGAATAGTTAACGCCACGAATTTTAAACGGTGTAGCCAAACAAGCCGACACCGTGGAAGACATGGTACGAGGCACCATATACGGCCCAATACGCTTAACGCCTTTCTCACGTAGCGTATCCACGGCAATGGATTGGTTAAGTGAAGATGCACCGCCAGAACCCGCAATGATGCCGGTACGGTCATTCGACACTTGCTCAGGCGTCAATCCAGCATCAGCAATCGCTTGCTCCATAGAAAGATAAGCATAAGCCGCCGCATCGCCCATAAAACGCATCTGTTTGCGATCAATATGCTCAGCAGGGTTTATCTTTAAATCACCCCAAACTTGTGAACGTAGCCCCTGCTCTTTAAATTGCTCGGAAGCAGTGATGCCTGATTTGCCGGCTTTAAGAGACGCTAAAACTTCTTGGACGTTGTTACCGATACTGGAAATAATTCCCATCCCGGTGATGACGACTCGTTTCATGTGACATTCCTATAATTCAAAATTCCGCTAAATGATAACCAAGATAAGTAACAGAAGTGGTCAGCTTTCCTATAAATCCGTACAATCTTGCTCTATAAATGCCTTATTTGCTAGAAATCATCGCTTATGACTTCCATTACTCACGCACAATTGGCGTGGAATGACGCCGGAACGCCGGTCTCAGACCAATTTGACGACGTCTATTTTTCCAATGCCAATGGCTTAGAAGAGACACGCTACGTCTTTCTCAATCAGAATCATCTCCCACAAAGATGGCGAGAATATGACCAACGCCATTTTGTGATTGCTGAAACGGGTTTTGGCACTGGACTCAATTTTCTCGCTACGTGGCAATGTTTTGACCAGTTTCGCCAGCAAAATCCTGATGCAACCATTAAGACCTTGCACTTTATCAGCTTTGAAAAATATCCGCTCAATAAAAGCGATCTGATCAAAGCACATCAAGCTTGGCCAGAGCTCGCTCACTACGCCGAGCAGTTGCATCAAGCCTATCCTTTGGCACTACCTGAATGCCATCGAATTATTTTGGCGGATGGGGCGATTATTTTAGACTTGTGGTTTGGCGATATCAAAACCAGCTTACCTCAAGTAGCCGTTTCCGAACGTGGCTTGGTTGATGCGTGGTTTCTCGATGGCTTCGCGCCCAGTAAAAACCCTGACATGTGGAGCCAAGCTTTATTTGATGGCATGAGCCAATTGGCCAAAGAAAATTGTACCTGCGCTACCTTTACCGCTGCTGGGTTTGTCCGCCGAGGGCTCAATCAAGCTGGCTTTAGCATGAAAAAGGTGAAAGGTTTTGGCACCAAACGAGAAATGCTGGCTGGCAAGATTGAGCATAAAAAACCGTACCACAATATTAAACCTTATTATCAGATTGAAGCGACAGAATCTGTCCACGATGTGGCGATCATCGGCGGTGGTATTGCCAGCGCAGCACTCGCCTATGCCTTAACTCAACGCGGCATTTCTGTGACCTTATATTGCGCCGATAAAGCGCCCGCGCAGGGGGCTTCTGGCAATCGACAGGGAGCCATTTATCCGCTATTAAATGGCCAACATAGCAATGTGTCCCGCGTCTTTGCGCCAGCGTTTCTGTTTACTCGTCAATTTGTGCAACGTCTCGCTCAGCAAGTCAATTTTGAATACGATTGGTGTGGCGTGACTCAGTTAATGTGGGATGAAAAATCCACCGATAAATTAACGCGTCTTACCCAAGGTGAATTCCCAAGCGAACTCGTGCATTATCTCACTGCAGAACAAACCAGCCAGCACATT
This sequence comes from Vibrio sp. A8-1, assembly GCF_013048685.1. Lineage (NCBI taxonomy): Bacteria > Pseudomonadati > Pseudomonadota > Gammaproteobacteria > Vibrionales > Vibrionaceae > Vibrio > Vibrio sp. A8-1. The sequence continues at coordinate 60,656 of NZ_VHTC01000002.1, read as the reverse complement.
GGCCTTGCGGTGGATATGCCGAGCATCCATTATCCACTGGGTGGATGGTTATGCCCGGTAGAGATCACTCAAGCACTGTTAGCCGATTTAGTCAGCAAAGGATCGGTTACCGCCCATTATCAACAAGCGATTGACTCGTTAGCCTGGCAAGCCGAAACGAGAACGTGGCAATTGAATGCTCAAGGTCAGCCGTTTCAGCATCAATGTGTGGTGATCGCTAATGGCCATCAATTTGATGCCTTTGCTCAAACTGAGCATTTACCACTAGGCAAAGTCAAAGGCCAAGTCAGTCATGCGCCGACCAATCACACTTTACAAGCGCTGCGTTCAGTACTGTGCTATGACGGCTACATGACCCCAAGCAGCCCGCGTCATGGCACCCATTGTATTGGTGCCAGTTACGATAGACAGCACCTTGACCAAACCTTCGATGCCAAAGCACAGCAAGAAAATAGTGCGCGTTTAACCCGTTGCCTAGCGAATCAAACTTGGCCGATGGCGGTGGACACATCAGACAACCAATCTCGTCAAGGGGTTCGCTGTGTCAGTCGCGATCATTTGCCTTTTGTGGGTAATGTGGGACGACGTGATGCAATCATTGAGCAATACGCAGATTTGCCACAAAAAAGAGAGCATCAAATCCCAACCATTAGCCAATACCCTCAATTGTACGCTTTACTGGGTTTAGGTTCCCGAGGTTTGAGCTCTGCACCACTGATGGCCGAAGTCTTGGCCGCGCAGATCTGCGGTGAACCACTGCCTTTGCCTGTCGATGTGCTAGCCTCTCTGCATCCGAGCCGGATGTGGGTACGTAAATTAAAGAAAGGTAAGGCAATCACAGAAAAAGGGGCTTAACTTTATACGCTGCGGTTTCAGCGCCTGAAGCCGATTTTTGCGCCCTTAAAATCATGAAGCCTCGCTGGATAAGCGAGGCTTCATGAATACAACGGATACGAAAAAACTTAACCTAGTAATGCTACTGTAGCTTTAATTTTTTCGGCAATCTCTGAGTTAGTCACTTCACCAGCTGCCAAGTCGAAATTATCATAAAAGCTAGGGACAGAAAGCGAGCCTTTAACATTACCACCGAAAAATGGCGCTGAGGCAACGGCGGCGGCTAGCACCGACTGAGCACCACCGGGGCCTGGTGACGTAGCAAGATACACCGCTGGCTTACCTTTAAACAGCTCACGATCAATACGAGTAGTCCAGTCGAACAAATTTTTATAAGCGGCAGGATAATGTCCATTATGCTCAGCAAAAGAAATCACAAAGGCATCGGCTTGCGCTAAATCACGTAAAAAGGCTTGTGCGCCTTCCGCTTGCCCTAGCTCTTTCTCTCGATCTTCGCTGAACATCGGTACAGAATAATCATTAATATTCAATACGGTAACTTGCGCACCCTCAATTTGCTTTGCCGCGTAAGTGGCTAGCGCTTGATTGATAGATTGAGAGCTGGTGCTCGCGCCAAATGCGATAACTTTCATAGGATAACCTCATGGTTTATATAATAAGCACAGAGTAAACATTGGTCATTGTTATCGCAACTACAAAAATTATACGATGATATTCAAATTTTCCGAATAAGAACTCTCATCAAGAATATCAAGCACTCAATTCACGCCATAACGCATAAACGATCGCCCGGTCAGCAGGTGTCAGCTCCGAACGTGCTTCTTCAAGACTTTGCTCAATACGTGCTTTTAATCGCTCAATATCATCAATACCTTGCTCTTCACAAGCCGCGGCCGATAAAGAAATATGCCCGCGTAAATAACCACCAGCAAATAACTCATCATCAGACGCCGACTCAATACGGGCATCAATTCGGTCCAATAATTGTTCTTCAAATTCAATAATCATCGTCTTCTCATTATTTCACTATAAATTGATCAGCGCTCAACGGCGGAGTGTGATAAAACGCCCGTAAAGCCTGTGATAATCGCGCCACTCGAGGAGGCAAACCAGTTTTTAGTATCCCCAACACTTGTTGATGAACCTTGTGCATAAACACCAACCTATCAGGCTCATGATCACCATGTAGGTTGTCACAGCTTACCGTAAAGGGGAATCCTGCGCTTTGCGCTAAAATCCACTCATAAGCCTGCGGCCTTACTTCTACCCGCTCAAACTCCGCTTGTACTTGCGCTGAACGACCATCCGGCTCATACCAATAGCCAAAATCTTCTAGTAAGCGGCGCTCAGGCCCAGCAACGCACCAATGAGCGATCTCGTGCAGTGCCGACGCATAAAACCCGCGCGCAAAAATGATCCGATGATATGGCGTCTGTTCATCGGCGGGTAAATATACGGGTTCGTCACCGCCTAGCTCAAGTTGAGTCTGGTAGTCGGTAAAAAAAGTTTGATTAAAAATAGCGATTAAATCTTGATACTGATGGGTCATCAACAGCTACTCTCGTCGGCTTAATGGCCAGCATTCTCGCGATTTTTTCCTTTAGGGTAAAGCGTTCAAACAAAATTATTAGATTAAGTAATCTGGCTGCCCTTTTCGCCCTATAAAAACTCATTCGTCAAACTGCTCGATTCGCTCTACACTTGCGCCTTTTTCGGCTCAAGTAATCAATACGTGATAAGGTTAACTATGCTACTTAGCGTTCTATACATTATTGGCATCACAGCAGAAGCAATGACCGGAGCTCTTAGTGCTGGTCGTCGGAAAATGGATTGGTTTGGCGTTATGCTAGTGGCAAGCGCAACGGCGATTGGTGGTGGCACGGTGCGTGATATTCTTCTCGGTCATTATCCGCTTGGCTGGGTAAAAAATCCTGAGTATCTGGCGATTACTTGCTTAGCCGGTGTATTAACCACTGGGATTTATCGTTGGGTGATTAAACTCAAAGGGTTATTTATTCGCTTGGACGCGTTAGGATTGATCGTGTTTAGCATTATCGGCACCAAAGTCGCCTTAGAAATGGGGCATCATGTGATGATCTGTATGGTCGCGGCCTTAGTCACTGGGGTATTTGGTGGCTTGTTGCGTGATTTAATCTGCCGCCAACCACCACTGGTACTGCATGATGAGCTTTACGCTTCTGTAGCGTTGATTGCATCAGGGCTTTATCTCACCTTATTAGAACTTGGCATCAATGAGACAACCAATACCATTGCAACGTTAGTGGTCGGTTATCTTCTGCGCATGGCCGCGGTGCGTTTTAAATGGCGCTTACCATCATTCCATTTAGTTGAAACCGATAAACCGCTGCACTAATTACCATAATTTAAGAGCCAGAACCTCTGAACCCGTTGTTGGTCAATAACTCACAACACTCAGTGCCCTGTGACGGGCGCTGAGTGTGTCGATTAGCATTATAAAATAGGCGTTTCAGTGTGTACTGATTGATTTTGACCACGATGACGCAGCAAGTGATCCATCAGCACAATGGCTAACATCGCTTCAGCAATCGGTACCGCGCGAATACCCACGCAAGGGTCGTGTCGCCCTTTGGTGATAAGCTCCGTTGGCTCACCTTGACGGGTAATGGTTTGTCCAGGCACGGTAATACTCGACGTCGGCTTTAAGGCGATATTGGCAACAATGTCTTGACCTGAAGAAATTCCGCCCAAAATCCCCCCGGCATGATTGCTTGCAAAGCCGTCCGGGGTGAGCAAATCACGATGTTCGCTGCCTTTTTGGCGCACCACATCAAAGCCGTCGCCAATCTCTACCCCTTTAACCGCATTAATGCTCATCAGTGCATGAGCAATATCCGCATCGAGTCGATCAAATACCGGTTCACCTAAGCCTACGGGAACTTTGGTTGCCACGACTTGAATTTTGGCACCAATCGAATCACCTTGCTTTTTTAAATCGCGGATTAATTGATCAAACTGAGCGACTTTATCGATATCAGGACAAAAAAAGGCATTGTTTTCAATTTCATTCCAATCCACTTTTTCAATCGCAATATCACCCATTTGGGCAAGATAAGCACGGATCTCAATACCAAATTCTTGTTGCAGGTATTTTTTCGCAATACCACCAGCCGCCACACGCATCGCCGTCTCGCGTGCCGATGAACGACCACCACCACGATAGTCACGAACACCATACTTTTGATGGTAGGTATAATCCGCATGTCCGGGGCGAAACTTATCTTTGATATCTGAATAATCGGTCGAACGCTGATCGGTATTTTCAATCAATAAGCCGATAGAAGTCCCTGTCGTTTTACCTTCAAAAATACCAGAAAGAATTTTCACTTCATCCGCTTCACGGCGCTGAGTAGTATAGCGCGATGTACCCGGACGACGGCGATCCAAATCCACTTGTAAATCAGCCGCACTGATTTCTAGACCAGGAGGGCAACCATCGATGATACACCCTAATGCGACACCATGACTTTCGCCAAAAGTGGTGACTCGAAAATGTTGTCCAATACTGTTTCCTGCCATGTTTTCCTCAAACTTCCCATCAATAAGTAAATCCGTATTGACTTACCAGCATCCTTATTCCTAGCTATCCCTTTGCTACTTGAAGCTACAGTGGTGTTGGCTACGTTCGCCCCCAATCGCATCGTTACCTATGCTCATAGGGAGTCGCTCATCTGCCGCCTACCTACCACGCCCACTAGCTTGGGGATCATCTCATCAAGGACGGAGCTTTTGTTAATCATGAAATCATACTCGCTTGATTAGCCAATGATGTAAAGTCCCGACTGACGTTTTCCTTAAAATGCGGCTTTGCTTTACTCCATCGCTCATGTCATAAAAATTGCCCCAGACACTATCTCACTCCGCGCTACCATCCATAAAAAACGCCGACATCGCGTCGGCGTAGATAGAGCATGATTAATGAAAAAATGATTAAGCTTTAATCTCAGCTGGGTTAATCACGATACAGTGAGAATTCACCGGCGCAATCAAGTAACTGTTGCTTGGTTAATAAAAAGACCCCGTGACCACCATTTTCAAACTCTAACCAAGTAAACGGAATATTAGGATACTGATCCACCAAGTGGATCATTGAGTTGCCGACTTCACAAATTAAAATCCCATTATCCGTTAGATAATGAGGCGCATTAGCCAAAATACGTCGTGCCAGCTTTAAACCATCCGTACCTGCCGCGAGCCCTAGCTCTGGCTCATGCTTAAACTCATCCGGCAAGCTGTTCATATCTTCTTGATCGACATAAGGTGGATTAGTAACAATAATGTCGTATTGCTCTTTCGGTAAATCGCGAAATAAATCTGAGCGAATTGGGAACACTTGCTGCTCTAAACCGTGATCTTGAATATTTTGTTCAGCCACCTGCAAAGCATCAGCAGAGATATCAATCGCATCCACTTCAGTTTCAGGGAAAGCATAGGCACAAGCAATTGCAATACAACCACTGCCCGTACATAAATCCATAATCCGAGTCGGCTCATCAAGTAACCAAGGTGAAAATTGCGCTTGAATCAATTCACCAATCGGCGAACGAGGCACTAAGACTCGCTCATCAACGAAAAACTCTAGACCACAAAACCACGCTTTATTGGTTAAATAAGCAATAGGCGTGCGCTCATTAATCCGCTTAATGACTCGCTCCACCACACGTAATCGCTCACTGCCCGTTAAACGGGAATTCAGTACATGAGGCGGAACGTCAATCGGTAAATAGAGTGTCGGTAAGATTAACTGAACGGCTTCATCCCATGCATTATCGGTTCCGTGACCATAAAATAACTGTGCCGCATTGAAACGACTCACCGTCCAACGGATCATGTCCTGAAGGGTATGCAGTTCAGAAACCGCCTCATCTACAAAAATCTTATCCAAAATTGCCTCCGAAAAGCGCTACAATACTGCCAATACCGAAAATAACTGATAATTTAACTTTCATGAACAAAAAAAACACCGACATCAGTCACTGTCATGATCTCGATGCGAATGATGATTTTGCTCTGTTTCACGAGGCAGTAAAAGGCGTAAAAAAGTTATCTCAGGATACCATAACCCAATCGCCAAACAGAAATCCCAAGCAAAAAGAAATTCGCCGTCACTCACGAGAAGCCAGTGATACCCATTTTTATTTTTCCGATGAATTTGTGCCGCTACTTAGTGAAGAAGGGCCAACCCGTTATGCTCGGAGTGATATCTCTAAGTATGAAGTTAAAAAACTGCGCCGCGGTGTGTATTCGCCTGAGGTGTTTCTCGACATGCATGGTATGACTCAACAGGAAGCCAAACGAGAACTCGGTGCAATGATTGCTTATTGCCTAAAAGAAAAGGTTCACTGTGCTTGCGTACAACATGGGATTGGTAAACATATTCTTAAACAGAAAGTGCCGTTGTGGTTGGCTCAACATCCTGATGTCCTCGCTTTTCATCAAGCGCCATTAGAGTTTGGTGGCAATGGTGCTCTGTTGATCTTATTGTCGGTTCCCGATAAGTAATGCGGTATTGGTCTGGAATAACACGGAACCACTGGCAATAATACGGCTCAACGAGAGAGAGTCTCCGCTAGTAGCGCATGTCCGGTGGTATTGGCAACTCTTGCGTTTTCAACACTGGGCGCTGACCTCCTTTGCGGCGATATTGCTTAATCTGGAACACATAAGCCAATACCTGAGCGACGGCCACGAATAAACCATCTGGAATTTCTTGCTCTAGCTCTGTGGTGTAGTACAGCGCCCGCGCTAGCGGAGGAGCGGCAACAATTATAATCTCGTGCTCACGGGCAATTTCACGGATTTTAAGGGCCAGAAAATCGCCGCCTTTGGCAACCACAATGGGGGCTTTATCCGTTCCTTGCTTATAACGTAGCGCCACTGAAAAGTGATCGGGGTTGGTGATAATAACGTCCGCTTGAGGGACATCAGCCATCATCCTGCGTTGTGCCGCTTCACGCTGCAACATCCGAATTCGCCCTTTGACTTCAGGTTTACCTTCCGTATCTTTGTATTCGTCTTTAATCTCTTGCTTGGTCATTTTCAGTTTTTCAGCGTGTTGCCAAATCTGAAAAGGCACATCAATCGCGACGACTACCAGCAGTGAACAACTGATCAACAAAATAAAATTGAGTAGAATTTCTAAAGCATGGAAAATATTTTGTGGATAAACATCCATACTGAGTTGAAAAAGATCATTTTTCGAAGCGTCAATCAGATAGAAAGCGACTCCAGCCACTAAGAGTACTTTGAGTATCGACTTAAACAGCTCAACTAAACTCTGCATACCAAACATGCGTTTAAAGCCGCTCAACGGACTGATCTTTGATAACTTAGGTCTTGCCGCTTCAGCAGAAAAACTGACTCCGCCAACACCAGCAGCCCCGATCAGCGCAGCCACAAATAAGGTGACGAGGATCAGTAGTAGTGGGAAAATTAAATGGGTCAGCGTACCAGCAATAATATCGAACAGTTTGCTGCTATCGAAAATCTCTTCACGACTCAGAGAAAACAACCGTCCCATCGTGGTATACAAGCGACTGGCTAACATTTCGCCAAACCACATTAGGGCTACCGAACCAATGATTAATACCGATACCGACGCTAACTCTTTCGACCTTGCAACCTGCCCTTTTTCTTTGGCTTGTTGCAAGCGCCTTGGGGTCGCCTCTTCGGTTCTTTCTTGTCCATCAGACTCTGCCACGGGTTTCTCCTAACAGTTCAGGCGGATCAAACGACACAGTTGCTGCTCACCCTCTGCCCAAAACAGATCATAGTGCGCAAATAGACCACTGACAATATAACCACAAATCAGTAATCCGACCAAAAGAGCAAAGGCAAAACCTAGCGAAAAGATATTCAATTGTGGTGCAGCCCGAGTCATTACCCCAAAGGAAAGGTTAACGGTTAATAACGCAATGATCCCAGACAGTGACATACTCAACGCCACTTTAAACATAATCCCTAACCATTGAGAGAGCTCATAATAATCGACATTAGTCAGCGATCCTGCGCCAATCGGTAAACTGGTGAAGCTCAGCACCACCAACTGAATCATAGTTAAATGGCCATCCGTCGCCAAAAAAAACATCGTTGCTAAAAACATAAACAATTGGCCTAACAGCGGCGTATTCTGTCCATTAGCAGGATCAACCATAGAAGCAAACCCCAAACTGGCTTGCATACCGAGTATTTGACCAAGAATAACAAAGGTTTGAATTAAAAACTGAGTCACCATACCCATCGCCACGCCAATAATGATTTGTTCTAGTGTGGTTAAAAAGCCTTGAAAGGAGAGGAGTTGCAAATCATCGGCAATCACTGGCACTGCTGGCATTACGGCGAGTGTGATCGCTAAACCAAGATATAGGCGAATACGCGGCGACACAAACCGCGCGCCAGTGACGGTCATCACCATCAACATGGCTGAAATACGTGTAAAAGGCCAAAAGTAGTGTGCAATAAAATCTAGGACTACACTGGCTGGGTATTCCATCGCAGCTCCTAAAATAAGACTTGTGGCAAGCGCTCAATCATGGCGAAGAAAAACTCCATCAGTGTTTGAGTCATCCAATGAGCAAACATCATTAATGCCAATAAAGTCACAATCAAACGAGGTAAAAAGCTTAGTGTCTGTTCGTTGATTGAGGTTGCGGCTTGAAACACCGCCACAACTAAACCAATTATTAGGCTAGGTACAATGATGGCGCAAACCATGATCAGCACTAACCATAATGCTTCACGAAATAGCTCAACAAACAGCTCAGGTGTCATTTGTCTCTCCCGCTATAAAGCAAAACTGCCCGCTAAGGTCGATAAAATTAGGTTCCATCCATCAACTAAGACAAATAACATCAGCTTAAAGGGTAAGGAAACGATCATCGGTGACAACATCATCATACCCATCGCCATTAATACCGAAGCCACCACTAAATCAATAATAAGAAAAGGCAAAAAGAGCATAAAACCGATTTGGAATGCCGTTTTCAATTCAGAGGTAATAAACGCAGGAATAAGAATCGCCATCGAGACATCTTCCGGATTTTGCGCATTCGAACCGGCAATGTTAACAAACGTCTCTAAATCTTTAAGTCGTGTTTGTTTAAGCATAAAAGATTTCATCGGATCCTGGGCTAAATCAAATGCCTGCCGAGCACTGATCTGCTCATTAAGATAAGGCTGTACCGCTTGGTCATTAATCTGATTGAGCACTGGCGACATAATGAAAAACGTTAAAAAAATCGCAATACCAATAATGACCTGATTCGAGGGAGTTTGCTGCAAGCCCATCGCCTGACGCAAAATCGACATCACGACAACAATCCGCGTAAATGACGTCATTAAAATAACCATCGCTGGCAAAAAGCCCAGCATGGTCATTAGAGCGAGAATTTGTAGATTAATCGAATAATCTTCACCGCCATCCGCATTAGTTGTCATCGTGAATGCGGGAATCCCACCGCCACCACTACGGCTGGATAAGGCCAAACTCCTTGAACCGGCTTGTTCACTCTCCATTGCTGATACGGTAACACCTTGCGCACCGGCAGCAGTGGGAGGAATGGCCGTTGCAAGCTCTTGCTGAGCATAAAGTGGGGAGGAAAACGCCCAAATAAGTAAACTGAGCAGCATCATTGCTTTACAGAGTAAATGGGTGAGTCGGTGATATTGGCGATTATTTGTCATGTTTTTTTAGCAGCTGCGTCAATTGATGAGCAAAAGGCGTTGGATCTTGCGCCTCCTGAGTTAATGGTGAGTCTAATTTAGCAATCAATTGGATCGAATGACTGGTCACCCCAATCAAAAACTGCTCCTCCCCTGCTTGGACTATCATGATTCGTTCTTTGGTCCCAACAGGAAGCTGGCGAATGATCTGAAATCCTTTTTGCTGACCAAAAACCGGGACTTTCATCCGTTTAAGTAACCAAGCTAGAAACAGAATAAAACCCAGGACGAATAAAAGCGACCCTAAGGTGGTCGCTATATCCAACGAACTGCTGGGAGCGGCAAAAGCTGGGCAACTGAGCAAGGCTAGCCCTAAGATTTTTTTCATCCGCTATCTCAGCTTCTTAATCCGTTCTGTTTGACTAATAACATCCGTGAGACGGATACCGAACTTATCATTGACGACAACGACTTCACCATGAGCAATTAAGGTTCCATTGACCATAACATCAAGTGATTCTCCGGCAATTCTATCCAATTCCACGACTGAACCTTGGTTTAATTGCAACAAGTTACGAATACTAATTTTAGATCGGCCCACTTCCATCGAAATGGTCACCGGAATATCCATGATAGTATCTAACTTGCGCCGCTCATCTTCAGTGATCGGCGGTGAAGTATCTTTTAATTCATCCAATGGGGCTGCTAATATTTCATCGACATCAACATCAGGAGCATTTGGATCTTCGCCCAATGCTGCCGCCCATTCATCTGCCAATTTTTGATCATCTGATTTTGACATCTTTGCTACCTATTCTTACGCTTAAGATTGTTCTTCATCGGCTAATTCGTCATTTTCTAATTCAGCAATGATATCTTTACCTAAAAAGGCCAAATCGGTTTTCATTGCTTCAGGACGTTTGATTTTTTGCGAAATTTGCACCGCGAGTTTGTCACCTGAGCGTCCCATTTTAACGCGATAAGTGGGTAGCTCTTCGACAAACATAATGGCATGTTCTGGCATTTTTATCGGGATAATATCGCCAACCTGCAAATCCATTAGATCTCGCAGCGCGATGTCTTGCTCTAATAAATTGACTCGAAAATTAATCGGCACGTCCATAATTTCGTCGCGTAGTGCTGAGCTCCAGCGAACATCGGTTTCCATTTTATCCGATTGAACCCCTGCATCGAGCAATTCTCGAATCGGTTCAACCATCGAATAAGGCATGACCATATGGAAATCACCGCCTCCACCATCCACTTCAATATGGAATGAACAGACAACGATTACCTCGGTTGGACTGACGATGTTCGCCATACTCGGATTCACTTCCGAGTCTAAATATTCAAACTCGACCCCCATTACTGGTGACCATGCTTCTTTATAATCGGCAAAAACGATTTTCAACAATAATTGGATAACTCGTCGTTCGGTTGGTGTAAATTCTCGACCTTCAATTCGCGCATGATAGCGGCCATCACCACCAAAAAAGTTTTCAACCAGAATAAATACCAGTCGCGCTTCCATTGTCACCAGCGCTGTCCCCTTTAATGGACGAAAACGCACCATGTTAAGACTGGTCGGAACGTATAGTGTATTTTGGTATTCACCAAACTTCATCATCTGTACGCCGTTAATCGAAACTTCGGCGGTTTTACGCAGCATATTAAACAGACTAATCCTCATATGCCGTGCAAAGCGTTCATTAATCAGCTCAAGCGTCGGCATTCGTCCACGAACGATACGATCTTGTGACGAAAAATCAAATGAAGAGGCAGTCGACGAATCTAACTCTTCTTCTTCGTCATCCACTCCATCAACGCCATGAAGGAGCGCATCAATTTCGTCTTGGCTTAGTAAATCGGTCACGGACTCACCTACTGCATTACAAAATCGGTAAATAAAACACGTTCAATAACGGGTTCTCCCACCACTTGTGTCATGGCGGCTTTAATATCTTCGGTGGCTTTATCTCGTAATTCAACCCGCCCCGATGGAGTACGCAGTTGTTCAACCGTCGCTGAAGCAAACGTCGCCAATAAGGTACTTTCTACTAACGGGGAGTGAAAACGAGCTAGGTTTTCGTTATTAGTACCACGAACCATCAGTTGGACTTTAACTTGGACCATACGTCCCCGAGTATCACCACTGACATTAAACACAAACGGCTGAGCAATGTTAACGTAAGAAACTGGAGCAACGCTAGGTGCCGCTCGGCGATTCGCTGTATCGGCACTTTGCTGATCACTGCCAGATCCCATTAAAAAGAACGCTGCACCGCCGCCACCTAACAGCAAAACCGCCGCCGCAACGATAATGATCAGCAGTTTCTTTTTACTCTTCGGTGCATCTTGTGAATTTTCATCAGCAGCCATAACATCCTCTACGTGGTTTTGTTTATTTTTATTAGTTTAAGCGTAATAACTGATTCCATCACGCTTTGTTGTCACATTCAAATCAAGTTTGACGTTAGCATCAATGTTTTCATCGCCTAATAGCGTATCATCGTCACTTAAATGACCAGACTGGCCTCGCTCAGCAGCATAACCTTGTTGCTGACCCGAGCTCTGCTGTTGCACTGATGTATCCGCCAATTGTACACCTTGTTGGGCTAACATTTCCCTTAAACGAGGCATCGCGCCCTCTAAAGCATCTCGTGCTTGAGCATTGGTTACCGTAAATTGAATACTAGCTCCATCAGCGTGCATATTCATACGAATATGCAATCGGCCTAACTCTGGCGGATCCAACCTGATATCAATATTTTTTAAATTCTTCGACATCATCATTTGGATCCGCTCAGCCATCTCATCCGCAACCAATCCTTTATTGAGCATCAAAGGCAGTGGTTGAGCTTGAATCGGCGTCGCTTCATGACGCAATGGTGTCGAACTACTTACCCCAGACTGGGTCGCGGTTGCCGCTATTTGTTGAGCTAATGAGGTATCATCGCTATCACTCGCCGAACGCGTTTTTCCTGCTGCTCCGGCAAGCAACATTGAACTCGCTAAGGCGGCGTTAGCCGCTTGAGTATTTACTAAATCTGGCTGAGCCATCGCTTGACCAGCCGCTCGATTAACGGCCGTTGTACTACTCATCTCAGCATCCAGTGAAGTAGCGTTGCTCATCGCTGTACTAACAGGAGCAGCTATTGTTTGAGATGCTCCAACAGGAGAAGCAGCGGCGGACTGTGTCGCCAATGCCGCAGAGACCCCGACCGCAACCGCTTTTTTGGTACGTTGCCCATCTTGAAGCTCTATATGACCTTCAACTTTAGAGAGATCTCCATCAATTGATCCAGAAGAAGATTGACTATGTGGGTTCGCCGAGAAATGGGTGGCTTGAGTAACCAAGCTCGGATCGATATCAAGTTCATCGGTTAATAAAGTGGGTTGACTATCGATTGGAAGATGAATATCGGTCGTTAACGCTGTATTACTGATAGCGTCTCGCTCCGTCAATTCTGGATGAGCAACCATTGACGCGAGATCAGTCTCAAGTTCAGTGACCCGATGAGATACGACTGTGTTGTTCCGCTCATTCTCACCATCATCGCCATATTGATGACGAGTGCTATTGTCTAAAGTGCTCGCGCCATACATCACCTGAGTTTGTATTGGTGATGTCCAGTCATCTGAGTGCGAGTATTGGTCAGCAACAACCGGCACTGCTATCTCAGCATCGTCATGCTTAGCGGAGAGACTATGAGGCAAAGGCTTGCCGTTATGCCCAGTGAGCACCTGATTAGCCTGCTGTAAACGTACCAGCAAGTCATCGCCTTCATTCATCACTTGCGTGCTTTTATTCTCCAGGAGCGGTTCAGATTGAGGTTCAGCGATTGCACGTGTGAGGCCAACATCGACAGCGGCGTCAAATGAAGCCGTGTGCTCAGAATCAGACTCGGCGAAAGTCTGTCGTTCATCAGAGGGGTCTGATGCTGAAAGTTCAGAGCTAGTTTCATCACTCGATACCACCGTCGCTATCGAAGCCTCATTGTGCTTAGCCGTTTGAGTATCACTTTTGGCGCTAAACAGCAGTGCGGTTAACTTATCGAGAAAACTGCTTGGCTCAGCGCTTGCTGAATCTTGACCACTTTGCCCAACGGAGCCTTTTGCCAGATTGGCAATAGAAGTGTTATCGACAGAAGAAGTTGAATTAATATTCATAGGCACATCGCTCGCATTGATACTGAATCATAAAGCCACGCGCGATAGTTATCGTGTGTAGCATGAGATGATCGGATTCTGTGCCTAAATAAATGCAAAAACTACGCCACAATAAGATCTATTTATTGGAATGGATAAAGTATTGGAACGGATAACATTTAGAAGCACCAAGCACCAGTATCGCGGTCGGACAAAGAACAATCTGAACGGGATAATTACTTAGGAATATTCCGTTGACGATTAAAATTGAGCGTCGAAAATTCATCCATTTGCTTTTGTTCTCTTCGCTCTTGAATGCGCCGTTGCTCCGTGCGTTTTTTGTCAATTAACCATTCGTATGAACGACGTTGCTGCCGAATATGTAACCAATGTTGCTGACTATTCTCAACTTGCTGCTTAAAATGATTTTCTGCGCCACGTTGTTTAGCTAGGGTTTCATCAAGCTGAGTAAGAAATCGGTTTAAATGACCATATTGACTGGCGGACAATCCCGCTTGACCCCGCTCGACAAGCTGTTGGCAATATTCAAGTCGATACTGCTCAATTTGCTTTAATTGTTGATAGTAACCTTCAAGCTCATTACGAGCCTTACTCAATACCATTATTGCTTGGCTTTCTTTCTCTTTGGCTTGGTCTAATAAAAATTCCAACGCATTGTCCATAGCAAGACTACTCCATGCTCAAGACATTTTTTAACATACCAACGCACATCTCATAAGGTACCGACTCTTTCATTTCTTGTTGAAGGTACTGATCCAACCTTGGTTTGAGAGTAAATGCACTATCAATCGCTTTATCGGTGCCAGGTTTATAGGCGCCAATTGAGACTAAGTCTTGGTTTTTACGACAAATCGATAAGATTTGTCGTACCGCTCGAGACATCAACATGTGCTCATCTGTGGTGATTTGTGGCATTACCCGACTGACGGATTTTTCAACATCAATCGCGGGATAATGACCAGCGTCTGCCATTTCTCTTGAGAGAACAATATGGCCGTCCAGAATGGCGCGCGACGCATCAGCTATCGGATCTTGTAAATCATCCCCTTCGGTCAACACCGTAAAAAAGGCGGTGATCGAGCCTTGGTTCGGACCACCATTGCCCGCTCGTTCAACCAATGCGGGTAATTTAGCAAACACCGAAGGTGGATAACCTTTAGTCGCTGGCGGCTCTCCCACCGATAGTGCGATCTCCCGTTGCGCTTGAGCAAAACGAGTTAATGAGTCCATCAATAAGAGTACATCGAGCCCTTGATCGCGAAAATATTCCGCGATAGCCAATGCCGTTTGGCAACCTTTCAAACGCATCAGTGGCGAGGAATCTGCGGGCGCTGCGACTACAACCGCGCGTTGACGGCCATCCACGCCAAGTATTTCTTCGATAAACTCTTTTACTTCTCGGCCACGTTCACCAATTAGTCCCACCACGACCACTTGCGCAGTCGTGCCACGAGTCATCATCCCTAAGGTAACCGATTTACCGACACCAGAGCCTGCAAAAAGACCGATACGTTGGCCTTTACCAACCGTCAGTAACCCATTAATGGCTTTGATTCCAACGTCTAATGGTTCGGTGATCGGTTTACGCAATAAAGGGTTTATCGGTTGAGCATTAAACGTGGCCTGTTGATCGGTGTAAATCGGTCCAAGTCCATCCAAAGGATTGCCGACACCATCAATCACTCGACCCAGTAGCTCCATCCCTACCGCTAATCCTGCCTCTTCGGTCAGTGGGGTTACTTTGGCTCCCGGCAAGATACCGTTGACTTGCTCACTGGGCATCAGAAACAGACTATCACCAGAAAACCCAACCACTTCCGCTTCCATTTCACCAGACATGGTGTCGACTTTACATAAACTACCAATTGGTGCTCGGCACCCCGTTGCTTCTAACGTCAGTCCAACGACGCGTACCAGCTTGCCTGACGCGACAGGTCTGGTTGTTAAGCCTTGTGTTTTGTACTGTGCTAATCGTTCGGCCAGTGACAACATTACTCTTGTCCTACTTGGTGGCGATTTGTGCCACAAAAGCGTTGTAATACGCTACGAATACGTTCTTCCATACGGTAACTCACACTCGACTCACCGGCTTCGATTTGTACATCACCGCGATTTAAGGCAGGCTCACTACTGAGTGTCCATTGACGTGAATTTAACTCCGCTTCACCATAAGCATTTTTAACCAATTCATAATCTTCAGGATGGAGTTTTAAATGAATGGCATGTCCAGTAACAGGGAGCGCTTCGACTGACTCTTTCACCGTATCTAAAATCACTTGTGGATTGGTTTGAACTTCCACATGCACCACTTCTTTGACTAAAGTCAGTACCATATCCACAAGCTGCTTTTCAACTTGTGCATTCATTAATTGTAATGGTTGAGCAAATTGATCGGCCAACTCAATCAAAACATTCACCTGCTCTTGAATGGCTTGTTGCCCCGCTTCAAGCCCTTCTGTTTTACCCGTTTGTAATCCTTCTTGGTGGCCAACCTCAAAACCACCTTGTTTACCCAGTTCAAATCCTTGTTGATACCCTTCTGCTTTGCCCTGCTCGATGCCTTCTTGATAAGCGGAACGTTTGATTAACTCAATTTCTTCATCCGTTAAGGTTTGTGGTAGCTCAGGTTCAGGATCATCAAAGCTTGGCATCCAAGCGGGATCATAATTCATTGCCGTTTCTTTGGCTTTCTTACCCAGCTCTGCGCCATAATCTGGTAATCCCCATTTTTTGGGTGGCTCAACATTCTCATCCGAGCCTAAACGGATAAAACCCCGTTTTCTTTGTCCAGTCATGAAACATCCTATCGCGAACTAAAAAGGCCGCTAGTTCATTAAGAAAGACATCGAGAGCACAAGGTAACAAACCACCGTCTCTCGATTACAAGAATTCGTCTGCGCCACCAGACAACATCAACTCGCCACTGTCTGCCATCTTACGAGCAATCGCCAAGATTTCTTTTTGAGCCGATTCGACATCCGACACTTTAATCGGTGCCATCGCTTCCAAGTCATCTTTCATCAGTTCAGCGGCACGCTTAGACATGTTCTTAAAGATTTTATCTCGTAGCGCTTCATCGGCACCTTTGAGCGCTTTCAACAACACATCCTGTGGTACATCTCGAAGTAATTTTTGGATACCTTGGTCATCCACTTCGACCAAGTTTTCAAACACGAACATCAGGTCTTCAATCTGGGTAGCGAGATCTTCATCTTGCTCACGCATCTGCTCCATAGCGATGCTTTCAATGCTATTATCTAGATAGTTCATAATATCAGCAGCCGCTTTCAAGCCACCAATTTTCGCCGCTTGCGCACCGGCTTGACCCGCAAACTGTTTCTCCATGATCTCGTTCAACTCAGCCAGTGCTGATGGTTGAACTTCCTCAAGATTAGCGATACGCATTAATAATTGAAGCCTATCTCGCTCAGAAAATTGCGCGAGAATTTCTGCTGATTGGTCCGGCTCAAGGTAGGAGAGAACAATGGTTTGAATTTGTGGGTGTTCATTAACAATAATCGTCGCCACTTGTCTAGGATCCATCCATTTCAGCGAATCTAACCCTTTCGAACCGGTCCCTAGGAGAATTTGGTCGACCAAGTTATTCGCTTTATCCTCACCTAATGCGGCAATAAGTGCATTACGCATAAAGTCTTCACTGCCCATACCAATGTTGGTATATTTTTGAATATCTTCCAAAAATGCACGATGGACGGCACTGACTTTATCTTGACTGAGATCTTTTGCCTTTGCCATCGCACTGCCCACTCGCTGCACTTGCTTGGGTTCTAAGTGACGAATAATCCCAGCCGCATCATCTTCATTGAGGCTCAGTAATAAAATGGCCGCGCGCTCTTCACCAGGAATCGTTGAAATATCAATCCCTTCTTCAGCACCGTCTTTTTTGACTATATCGTTAGGCATTTTGCATCCAATTCTTCACTACTTGAGCCGCAAGTTCAGGCTCGTTAGCCACTAGAGCACGTACCGCTTTGAGTACATCCTCATCCTTATGTAGGTTAGGTAAATCTATTCCTGAGCCAAACTCGAAGAGATCGCCCCCTTCAATATCGCTGCCAATTAAGCTGGTTTCACCATCAGCTCCTATCGGTAAACCATCAGGTCCATATAATTGATCGTCATCATCAACCACTGGATTAAGTAGTTTCTTCATCGCGGGGCGCACCAAGACCAGAACAATCACAATGATCACTAGCGCACTGGCTAACCAACGTACCCAATCGTTAAAGTGTGGGTTTTCCCAAATAGGAATATCAATCAATGGATCGGTTTCTGGCTCAGCAAACTGCATACTGAGTACTTTAAGTAAATCACCACGATTTTCATTAAACCCAACCGTACCTATCAATAAGGTACGAATTGCATTGATTTCACTCTCGCTTAATGCTTGATAAGTCACCTGTCCTGTTTCAGGATTAACTACAGCGCGATTTTTAATTGCCACCGCCACCGTCTGACGATTAATCACCCCTGTTTGACGCCGCTCATGGCTGATCGTGGTGTCGAGTTCAAAGTTGCGTGTCGCTTCACGATGAACAGAACCTCGCCCCAAAATAGAGCCATCTTTCATTTGGGCGATATCTTGTGGGATAGAAGCATCGGCGGGGGGTTGATTGCTCAATGCGCCAGGAATTCCGGCCACAACATTACCGTTATTATAGTCTTCTAAGGTATATTCGCTGCGCGTAGCTGGAGTATTTGGGTCAAAAACTTTACGGGTTTGCTCAATCGCACTGAAGTCCAATTCAATATCAACTTGGGCCGTGTAATTGCCTAAGCCTAAAATTGGGATCAAGACTGAATCAATTTTATTGCGTAAATTTTCTTCTTGACGGCGCTCAAGCTCTTGCTCTTTGCGACGAGCCGTGGCGATTGGATCTTGTGAACCTGAGCTGAGTAAGCGTCCGTGTTGGTCAGTGACCGTCACTCGAGTCGGACGCATACCGGGTACCGCACTGGCAACCATATCAACGATAGAATCAACCTCTTCTTGCTTCAAGTTCATTCCTGTACGTAAGGTTAATGATACCGAGGCAGAAGCTTCTTGGTTATGGCGCACAAAGACGCTTTGTTGTGGTAAGGCAAGCAAGACTCGAGCGCGGTTGACTTGACGCATCTCTTCAATCGCTTTAGCTAATTGCCGCTCGCGACTGAGTTTTAGTCTTTCTTGTTCAAGACGCTGAGATACGCCAAAGCCCATATCTTGTAATAAAATATCATCCCCAGCATGACGAGTTTGATGCAACCCAGAACGAACCATATTGAGTCGAATACTATTGAAATCTTTACTGGGTACTAAAATCGTATTGCCGTCTAATCGATAGTTCTGTTTTTGCTGATCGAGATAATCCAAAACGGGGATCAACTCTTCGGTTTCAAAAGCACCCAGCGGACGCATTTCCGGCTCTTTGACCCAGAAAAACAACATCACGATTAATGAGACGCAAATAGAGATAGATAGGACAAGTACAATTTGTCGCAAGAGATCTAAATCGCCCATGGCAAAATCAAGCTTAGAAGTACTTTTTTCTTCTAAATCGGGATTTTGTAAGCCATCATCTAAGCTCATCGAGGTAGAAAGCGCCTGCTCTCCACCAGAAGATATTGCCAGATCGGTTGTTTGTTTATCTTCGGCCACAGTTTACATCCTATGGTTATACTGGCATGTTCATCAGCTCTTTGTACGCATCAACGAGCTTATTACGTACCTGAATAGTCGCTTCAAACGCCACACTCGATTTATTACGAGCAATCATCACATCAGACAAAGAGATACCTTCATCTCCGCGATCAAAGCGTGTCTGTAGGTTACTCGATGACTGCTGTAATCCATTAACAGTATTGATGGCTTGAGTCAGCATTTGGCTAAAATCAGCGCCAACTTTTTGTCCAGTTGCCGCCGGACGAGCATTCGCTGCTTCCGCCATCATTGCTTGCATCTCACTGTTTAAGCCATCTAATCTCATAACCACCTCTAAATGCCAATTCTTTGACTCTCTCATTCATATTGAGTAAATGAGCAATTAATATGCCACGTCAAATCAACCTGGAATATCGATCCCTGCATCACGCATTTTCGCTAATTTATAACGTAACGTTCGCGGACTAATGCCTAATTTTTCGGCCATCTCTTTACGTCGACCGTGACACTCAACTAACGTCTCCATAATAATGGTAAACTCTTGATCACGTAGCTCATCACCTAATCCGACGGGACTCGCTGGAGTGTGGTTGATCGGCGAACTTTGCGCAACAGGCTTAATCTGGGGGCACGAGACTTCTTCTTGCTCAACCAACTGCTGTAAACCTGACGCATCTTGCCAATCAAGTCCCTCAAGTAATATATGTTGCTGAGTAATGTCCGCCTGTTCACTTAAAATTAACGCACGCTGAATCACATTATCAAGCTCACGGACATTACCAGGCCATGTGTATTGATGAAGCTTTTCCATGGCTGCGGGAGAAATGCTGGGAACCGGTAAACCGAGTTTTTTGCAATGGCGCTCCACGAGGTGTGTCGCTAATGGCGCAATATCTCCTTTTCGCTCACACAATGCAGGCCATGTGATCGGAAACACATTCAATCGATAGTATAAATCTTCGCGAAATTTGTTTTCTTTAACGTAAGCTTTTAAATCTCGGTTGCTGGTCGCAAGAACTCGTACATCGAGTTGAATACTTTTCCGACTGCCCAGCCGCTCAACCTCTCGCTCTTGGAGGACCCTAAGCAATTTAGCCTGTAGATTCAAATCCATCTCACTGATTTCATCCAATAAGATAGTTCCACCTTGAGCTTGTTCGAATTTACCTGGGCAGGCTTGCACCGCCCCCGTAAAAGCTCCCTTTTCATAACCAAAGAGTGTCGCTTCTAACATGTTGTCTGGGATAGCAGCACAATTAATGGCAATAAATGGTCCATCTTTACGTGGTGAAGCGTTATGAATATAACGTGACATAATCTCTTTACCAGAACCACTTGGGCCAAGAACCATCACGTTGGCGTCGGTTCTCGCCACTTTTTCCGCTAGCGCTAACAGCTTCAAGCTTTTCTCATCCGCCACCACCGCATCACCGTCATCATCGGATTTTACTGGTGCATAACGGCTGATCATATTAAGCAGTACTTCGGGCGCAAAAGGCTTCGCCATATAGTCGATGGCCCCCTCTTTCATCGCCGCCACGGCATCTTCGATATTGGCATAAGCGGTCATTAATAGCACCGGAACATTTGGCCAATGCTGTTTAATATTGCGAAGTAGCGCTAACCCGCCCATTCCGGCCATCTGTACGTCAGAGACGACGATATCGACTGGATGCGTTTTAAGTTTGATAAGTGCATCTTCCGCGCTGTCAGCTTCTAACCACTCATATCCAGCTAAGGCCAGAGTATCCACTAAGGCTTCACGGAGCCCTTCATCATCTTCAACGATTAAGACTTTACTTTGCGCCATGATCATTCTCCGTTATCTGATTGAGGTGAGGGCGATTGACGTTCGATGGGAAGGCACAGAGTAAAACAGGCTCCTTCACCAGGCTGCGACAATAACTCTAATCGCCCATCATGGGCACGACAGACCATTTGGACTACCGCCAGCCCAAGCCCTGTTCCTTGTGAACGCGTCGTAAAAAAAGGCTCCATTATTTTATGATGCAGCTCTGGTGCGATACCGGGACCGTTGTCTTGAACGGATATTTTTAATTCACCGTTGACGGCACGAAAAAAAACATCAATTTGCGCCCCTTTACCAATGATCTGAATAGCATTCATGACTAAATTACTGAGCGCCGAAGCCAATGCGTTAGCATTCCCTAATAATACGGTATCGTCTTGCTCAACCTGTAAATCATAATCGATTTGATTGTTTTTTAATGCCATTTCAATCATAGGTGAGAACTCTGCCACCAATTCAGCCACAGAAAAAGGCTGGATGACTCGGTTATCACCGCCCTTAGCAAACAGCAACATATCGTTCACTTGCTTTTCTAGGTCGTGTAATCGATCAACCAATTTAGATTGAAATCGTTCACGGGTTGCAGTCGGTAAATTCGCCGCGGCTAAGTTAGAAGCATAGAGCATCGCGCTCGATAATGGCGTTCGAACTTGATGGGCTAACGATGCCACCATCCGCCCCAAAGACGATAAGCGCTGTAAATCACCGATCCGTGATTGTAAGAGGCGAGTTTCGGTTAAATCGGTTATTAGGATAAGTTGGCCCGTTGTTGAAGCAGAAATGGCTAAGCGAACTTTTCGGCCATTACGTAATGAGATTTCATGTCCATCATCCTCACGAGGTGCGAAAGCGACTTGAATCACGCTGTACCATTTTTCACCGACTAACGGAACTTGCAATAGCCGTTGCGCTTCAGGGTTCGCTTCACGAACGATCCCTTGAGTATCCAGTAATATCACGCCAGCAGGCATTACATCGAGCACTTGTTTATAACGCTCAACTTGATCTTCCAATGAGTCTAAGTGCGACTGTTGTTTGTGTACGGGATCATTCATCGTCGAAAATTTGCCTTAATATACAACAATAGTCTGAAATGCAAAATGCAAGCCAGACTATTATTCAATAATTTCAATGCGTTAACGACAGTCAATATATTGACCACGCCAGAAAGTCGCTTTAGCGTTGCATATTATACTTACGCATTTTCTCGACCAATGTCGTACGACGCATACCTAGCATGTCCGCAGCACGAGCAACAATGCCACTGTGAGCATCAAGCGCTTGATTAATTAGACTCACTTCAAGATCGGCGAGCAGCTCTTTTAAATTCACCCCTTCTGGCGGTAATGACTTTGCTGCATCAAAATGACCATTAAGATCATCATGAGATTCGAACGTGAAGTTTTCTGAAAAAATATCTTCTAACACATCACGCTCTTGCTCTTCCACGGAACTAAACCGACATGGTTCAGGCTGAAACTCAGGTATATCACTATAACGATATTTGGTCGGTAAATGATTCACATCGACCAAATTATTGGGGTACAGAATCACCATACGTTCAACTAAATTCGCTAATTCACGAACGTTACCCGGCCAATCATGCTCCATCAATGAATTGATCGCCCGAGGAGTAAAGCAAATCGGCGCTCCGCCTTCTGCCTCCATACGGGTCATCAACTCTTGCAGCAATAAAGGAATATCTTCTTTACGATCCTTTAATGCTGGCATCTCAATAGGAAAAACGTTTAAACGATAGTAAAGATCTTCTCGAAATCGCTGCTCAGTGATCATGCTATCTAAATCTCGATGAGTGGCGGCAATAATCCTCACATCCGCTTTGATGGTTGTATTTCCACCGACTCGCTCAAAACAGCGTTCCTGTAACACTCGCAGTAACTTAACCTGCATATTAGTTGGCATATCACCAATTTCATCGAGAAATAAGGTTCCGCCTTCAGCGAGTTCAAAGCGCCCTTTACGTGAGGTGATCGCCCCAGTAAACGATCCCTTTTCATGACCAAACAGTTCACTCTCTAGTAATTCAGCGGGGATCGCTCCGCAGTTAATCGGTACAAAAGGGCCTTTACGACGTGAAGAGTGATAATGAATGTTGCGCGCTACCACCTCTTTACCGGTACCAGATTCACCTAAAATCAATACATTTGCTTCTGTATTCGCCACTTGCTCAATCAAATGACGCACATCTTGAATACCAAGACTCTGTCCGACTAAGCTACGAAATAAAGCGTTATTTCGCGAAGGCGTTGACAGCGCTATCCCTTTACGCCCTAAAAACTCTTTACAATGACGCAATGCATCACTGAGTTGTGGATAGTTAAGGGGAAACTCCAATTCACCAACAAATTGAGGGAAATATTCAACAGAAAAATGGTGTTGGTTAGCCACTAATAACGGTATATGGTTAGCTTGACTCAACGCCTGCGTAAGCTCATCAGATAGCAAAGGCGTAGTAATCGAGCCCAAAATACACCCAGACCAAGGCGCAGACCAATCGATACGGTCAGCTTGAGAAGAATCTATGACCTCACATTGCTCCCCGACAAATTCCAATATAGTACGAAAACTTTGACGAATTGCAGGATCGTCTTCAATGACAAGTAGTTGTGCTAAACCTTGCATAGGTGAGAATATTTGCCTTAATTTAGGGACGTTGTGGTTACACCATTACCAATTATTTACTCATTCTGACTAAAATTGTACGTCAAATTCAGTAAACAATAGACAACGTGTGAAATTCAGCAACAAAAAAAGCCACTCGGCTAGTTAGTGGCTTCTATTCTATTTAATTAAAAAAATAAGGCAACCAAGCATTTAGCTGATGTGATATTGGTTAAAAGTTTAAGATAAAACTTATATCCCTACATCAGTCGCGGTCAAATTATGATATTCAGTAGGGATTTGATCCCATGCAGACTTGATTTCACGCAGAATATCTATCACATCGTCTAATGGTTGAGGCTCGTTTTTATGGTTAGCGGTGGTGATTTGCGTGATCATAAATTCATACAATTGATCAAGGTTTTTTGCAATATCCCCGCCATCGTCCATCGATAAGCAGCCACGCAGACTAATAATAATGTCCAGTGCTTTGCCTAAACGCTCACCTTTAACAGGGATATTACCTTGCTGCATTGCCGCTTTACCTTGGATCAAACGTTCTATGGCACCGGCCATCAGCATCTGGACGATTTTATGCGGTGAGGCCGCACTGAGCTGGCTATCCACTGATACTTTTTTGTACGCTTGTAAAGAACCGCGCATAGTCTTCCTCTTTATAAAAACTTTTTGTATTGTTGAAGCGATTTATTACCGTATCGATATTGTCGCAATGATTTACCGATAGACAGGGTTTTAGACTGCATCAGTTCAACAAGATGTTGTGTCTCTTCGATCGCGCTCTGCCATTCTGGTGATTGCGCAAACTGCGGATTGTCTACGATATAACTCAGCAATACCGCTAACCGTTGTTCCCTATTATCGACCAAGCGATGAATTTCTTCAGTGTTAATGTCGTCAATAGTTAACTTTTCTTTTATTTGTTGATTAATATCAAATAACGCTTGTAGCTCAGTCTGCATATCACTAACCCAGAGCATTCATCATACCAGCAAGTTGAGACTGCATCTTACCCGTTGCATCCTGCATAGCCGAAAATTTAGCGTGAGTTCGCTTCTCTAAACCGTCCATACGACGATCCAAGGCGTCTTGATCATTGACCAAGCGACGATTTTGTTCGGTGATGCTGTTCTCGCGAGTGCGGATCGATCCCGTTGCCCCAGTCAATCCTTGAATGGCTTCTTCGACTCGTCGAGCAAAGCCTTGATTGCCACCAAAAAAATCACCCAGTTGATTAAAATTATTATTTAGCTGACGGTTGAGCATAGCATAGTTAATTTCTAAGTTCCCTTGGCGAGTGGTAGTAATACCTAATTCCGTCAGGCTTTTTAGCTGCTCAGGCCCTTGCTCAATCGGCGATGAAAAGACTGATTTCAATCGCGTATCGGCACTACGAACAATACTATCTCCAGCGAGTGGTCCAGCACGGCCCGTCCTTGGATCGACACCCGATAATTCTTTACTAATTTGGTAAAATTGATTGTAAGCCGCAACGAACTGCTCAATATCTTGACGAACACTATCTCTGTCGTACTCAATGCCAATTTCTGCAGGCCGTTGATTGGCGTCATGTCGACCTTTAAGAGTAAGATTAACGCCATCGATAGCGTTTTCAATGATGTTATTTTCACTGGATAATGTCGCAATACCATCCAGCAAGACCAACGAATCTTGCCCCGCTTGAACTTGGATCATCCCTTGATATTCATCAAAAGAGTGCTGCGCCGCTTTTAATTGAGCTTGAACTTGTTCCATTTTTTCAAGCACCGCGAGCTCTTCAGGAGATAATTTTGCTCTTTCAGCGGCTTTTGCCTCCTCCGGAGTCATATTGCCGCTTTTTATCGCTTCTTGTATTGCAGCTTGCTCTTGGGCAAGTTTGGCATCAATTTTAGCTTGGGCTTCTTTGGGGGTCACATAAGAATCAAGCAACGTGCCTGACGCGGTATTACTCCAACCAGGAATATCGGCGGCCTTTGCTAAGCCATTTTCATCGAGTTCCGGTTGAGGTTCGGAATAAGAATCAAGTAAGGTGCCTGACGCGGTTTCTGTCCAACCGGGAATGCGCTCTTCAGGTCTTAAATAACGATTGGCTTCTTCTGCAGCTTTGATCCCTTCGCCAGAGATATCATCAAGATCTTGTGTTGTTGATACCGCTTGTTCAGCTTGGGCCGCGAGCTCTTTATCCACTTCACGTGCAGCCGCACCAATTTTTTCAGCGACTTGGGCCGCGACTTCTTGTTGCTCCGCTGTCAGAGGGGCAATGATTTGTTGCGCTTCAGCTCGTGCTTTCTCTAAATCTTTAACCCTTTGTTCTAAGGTTTTATACTCTAAGCGTTTTAATGGGTTACCTGACTCAGCTTGCGCTTGAATTGATATTTGCTGTTTTTCACCCGATAGATTAGAAGCAATGATCAGCCGAGGTCCTTCGACATCATTGATAATTGATGCTCGCACACCGGGATTATTTTTATGGCCATTAATCTCTCGTATCACATCTGTCAGCCGAGAATTATTGGCGACATCAACCGTGAATTGTCTCTTACCCAGAGAAATTTGCAGCTTCCCCTCACCAAATCTTGTGTCACTCGGTATAACCTCTGACGCAATTTTATGGCTTTGAGCAAGCTGCAACACATCGACTGAGTATCTCCCAGCAATCGCATCGGTTGAAGCGGTTGCAGAAACAATCTGGTCATCAGAAGTGTCAACTTTGCGCACAGCAAACGCTTTCTCTTGACGAAAATTCGCCATGAGATTTCGCATGGTATCCAGTGATTCCCTGAGCCTGCCATAGGCACTAATACTGGCTTCATTATCATAGCGCTTATTATCAATGCTTTGCTGTTTTGGTACACGCTCAGCATCAACAATCGTCCTTACGACGCTATTGATATCAAAACCAGTGTTCATCCCCATTGGGCCTAAACTCATCCAATCACCTCAATCATACGATTACGCCTTAATCACCAGCAAGCCTGACTTTGGACTCTGCTCACGAGAGAGACGTCGTAATACTTCAAGCATTTCTTCTTCAGGGATCTGCCGAATAATGTCGCCCGTAGAGGCTTCATAAATCGTCACAACATCCCGTCCGGATTCTTCATCAACCCGAAACGCCAAACCTTTATTGATCGAATTAACAAACTCGTCCATTTTCTCAATAACCACTGCGCGTTGCTGCTCGTTTATCCGCTCTCTTTGTTGAGATTGTTTAATCGCGGCTTGCAACGCTTGTTCTTGGTTGCGTTTTAGTTGTTCAGACACTTGCGCATTGACTTTTTCTGTCTTGCGCACCGAACGGTGACTCTCCTGCGAAGAAGCACTTACCACGCTGTCGTTTCCTGAAGCAAGTTTAGTGCCACTTTGCGAGCCGTAAGGCTGGATGTTCGATGTGTAGGATGGTACTTCCATAACAATCTCCCTTCCACCTTATAGGTAGCTTAATCGCTAATTGCGCGTTCAGCTACCCATGCTGCCCATTGCACCGTCAGTTAACCTAACAGGCTAAGAGCTGCAGATGGTGACTGCTTCGCTTGAGCTAATACTGAGGTACTCGCTTGCTGCAAAATTTGTGCTTTAGTCATTGCCGTTGTTTCACGTGCGTAATCCGTATCTTGGATACGACTGCGCGAGGCATTAACGTTTTCATTGGTATTCTCTAAGTTATTAATCGCATGAGAGAATCGGTTTTGAAAAGCACCTAGTGAAGCTCGCTGACTATCCACCGATTTTAACGCGCCATCAAGGATAGCAATCGCTTCTTGTGAGCCAGCCACGGTAGTCACATCGATGTTTTTCACGTTAACATCTTGCCCTGTACCAAAACCAATTTCGGTAGCAAGATCGCCACCTATCGTCACATCACCGGTTACTTTTTGCGAAGAGGCATACAGTTGAAGCTTGCCATCTTCACCGACTGACGCGTTGATATCTTCACTTTGACCATTAATGTAAGTCGCAACCTCCTCAAGGTCATCACCGACTTTCGCGTTAATAGTGATTTCTCGCGCTTCACCCTGCTTATCTGTGTAGTTAAGCGTGAGTTCGGTCGCAGTGGTGACTCTCCAATCCGGCGTTTGGCCTGTTTCTGCTCGATACGCTTTTCCGCCCATCTCAGCCGTATCAGAGCGCAAACTTCCCATCGTTAGCAGCACCGCTTCCCCTGATTCGGCACCAATTTGGAAAGATTTGCTACCAAAAGTGCCGTTCAGCAGCCGGTTACCACCAAAGGAGGTACTTTCTGCAATCCGGTTAAGTTCTTGGTTAAGGGCCGTAACTTCTTCTTGAATCGCGACACGCTCAGAGCGTGAGTTTGAACCGTTAGAAGATTGCAGAGCAAGATCTCGCATACGCTGCAAAATATTGGTACTTTCGCCCATCGCACCTTCTGCGGTTTGAGCAATAGAGATCCCATCATTAGCATTGCGTACCGCGACATCAAGCCCACGGCTTTGCGAAGTCAATCGGTTTGAGATTTGTAAGCCTGCTGCATCATCACGAGCACTGTTAATACGATACCCCGATGATAGGCGTTCCATTGATTTTTGCACACCGTCAGCCGCACTATTCAGGTGGCGCTGTGCGGTCATCGCCGACACATTGGTGTTTACGTTAATTGCCATAGTTTGATCTCCTTAGGCGGATAGTTGGCATACCTTCAAGTCTCTCACCTCTCGTCGGTATACCTCATTTCTCTCGTATCCTTTAACGGCCTCAATTAAATATCCTTTAGGGAAATAGTCGACATTTTTCTATTTTTTTTCTTCTCATCGCTAAAAAGCGATCCAGCTCAAAAAATAACGCTCGTCTATGGCTAAAGATTACAAGCAACCGCCGCACCTAACTCAATTTCAAACATAAAAAAATCCAGCCGAAGCTGGATTCTTTGTAAAGGCAGAGATTGATTAGCCAAGTAAACTTAATGCGGCATTCGGTGCCTGTTTGGCTTGAGCTAAGATAGAACTTGAGGCTTGACCAAGGATTTGCGCTTTGGTTAACGCTGTGGTTTCCTTCGCAAAATCAGTATCTTTAATGCGGCTCTTCGATGCGTTAACGTTCTCGTTAATATTATCCAAGTTGTTGATAGCATGGTTAAAGCGGTTTTGGAAGGCACCAAGCTCGGCTCGATGACTATCGACATACTGTAACGCGGCATCCACGATAGCAACAGACTCTTGAGCTCCACCAACACTGGTGACATCAATCGTATTCACCGTCACCGCTTGTGCTGGGCCCATCGCCAACTCAGTCGCTAATGCGCCACCAAAGGTCACATCACCAGTAACTTTATGCTCCCCACTAAAGATCTGTAGTTGCCCTTTTTCATTGACCGATGCTTGAACCATATCAGTTTGGCCATTAATGTAAGTGGCCAGCTCTTCGATATCATCGCCAACTTTAGCACTGATATTAATGGTTTGCTCTACGCCATTGACATCATTAAGCGTTAAGGTTAGTTCATTATTACCATCACTAACGGTCCAATCTTTATCGGCTTCAGTAGCAGCGACATAACTCGTACCACCCATTTTAACGTTATCACTGCGCATGTCGTTAAGAGTCAACATGACGGCTTCACCACTGTTCGAACCAATTTGGAATGCCTTGGTTTGGAAGGTGCCGTTAAGTAAGCGGTTACCACCGAAAGACGTGGTTTCAGCAATACGATTGAGCTCATCATTCAGCGCGGTTACTTCTTCTTGAATCGCGACACGCTCTGATTTTGAGTTAGAACCGTTAGCTGATTGCAATGATAGATCACGAATACGTTGTAAGATATTAGTGGTTTCTTGCATCGCGCCTTCAGCCGTTTGTGCCATTGAGATACCATCATTGGCGTTACGTACTGCGACATCTAAACCACGGCTTTGTACATTTAAACGGTTAGAGATTTGTAGACCAGCAGCATCATCTTTAGCGCTGTTGATCTTAAAGCCTGAAGACAGACGCTCCATCGATGTTTGTTGCGCATTAGTCGCGCTATTTAGGTAACGTTGTGCGGTCATTGCGGCTACGTTGGTATTTACATTCACTGCCATGGTAATTTCTCCAATTGATTTTCCGATGTTTCCGGTTTTCGACGTCTCGTAAAACCAAGGTAGTTCTCTCAAAGTTATTTTCTTAGCGGCGTGTTTTGAAAAACCTTTAGATTTTTTTTTGCTTTTCTTTAAAAAAACTCACTTTGTGGTTAAAAACGCACCAAACTAGGAAAAATAACAAAAATAGCGTTTTTTTTACTCAAGCTTTTAAATGACCTGTCGATAACGATCGTTTTTTTAATTATTCAGTAAAGACAATGCAAGATGAGGCTGCTTTTTCGCTTGGCTAAGAATAGATGTGCTGACTTGTTGCAGTATTTGCTGTTTAACCATTTGAGTAGTTTCTTTAGCAAAATCAGTATCTTTAATCCGACTATTTGAAGCAGCCAAGTGCTCATGCATATTATCAAGATTATTAATGGCATGATAAAAACGATTTTGGAGAGCACCTAATTCAGCCCGATGGCTATCGACATACTGCAATGCAGTATCAATCACAGCGACAGCACTTTGCGCACCACCAACAGAAGTGATATCAAGATCATTAACGGTTTCATATTTTCCAAAGGTAAGCTGTAACTGGTCAGCCAAACCACCTGAAAAATAAGGCTGGCCGTGAATAAAATGACTATGTTGATTTTCGAAATAAATCTGTAATTGTCCATTTTCGTTAACTGAGGCGGACAGTTTATCGGTTTGACCATTAATATAAGTGGCTAAAGACTCGATGTTATCACCGACTTTAGCCTGAATATCGACAGTTTCTGTTATGCCTGCGCGATTCATATACGAAATAGAAAGCTGATGATTACCTTGTTCAACTTGCCAATCGGGATCTTTAGGAAGAGAAACATATTTAAAGCCACCCATTAGCAACTGGTCACTCCGCATCGATTTCAAACCGACTTGTACCGCCTCTCCAGAGGCCGCACCAATCTGAAAAGAAGCCGAACCAAAACGTCCATTGAGTAATTTTCGCCCAGCAAAAGAGGTGGTTTCTGCAATTCGGTTTATTTCATCATTCAAAGCACTCATTTCTTCTTGTAGTGCTTGTCGCTCAGCTTGGCTATTCGAGCCATTCGCTGACTGTAAGGAGAGATCGCGCATTCGCTGCAAAAGGGTTGTTGTCTCTTGCATCCCACCTTCTGCGGTTTGCATGATCGAAATACCGTCATTCGCATTACGCGCTGCGACGCCTAAACCTCGCATCTGTGTTTCTAATCGATTGGAGATTTGCAACCCAGCGACATCATCTTTCGCTCGATTAATTCGTTTACCGGAAGATAATCGATCCAGTGATTGCTGAAGGGCTACTGACGCTTGATTAAGATGGCGCTGAGCGACTAAAGCCGAAACATTGGTGTTGACCGAAAGAGACATGCTGTTTTATCAAATTGCTCTGTGAACAAATACTTAACTAGCGTATCGGCAAAATGAACAGAATCTTGAGTCATGATACCGATCATCATTGATGATCGGTAATGAAATAAGAAGAGCGCCCGACAAGATAGATTTGGGTACGTAATCAATAACCGTTTAACTCAACGGGCCAGTAGAATCAAAGCACGCTTTAACTCGACGACTACGTATCAAGTAAAAACCAAACCACAGTAAGATGAGCAGCGTCAATGCATTAGCCCACTGGAATGCGCCATGATCTAAATAAACATGATAAACCGTTTGTACTAATTGGATAATGAGTACACAAAGGGTCATGGCGCGTCCTAAACGGAAACCGGCGATAAGTAAACGTCGCTGCTCTTGTCTAAGGTGAATAAGCCACATCAATAGTAAGCTAGGTAAACCAGTCATTAACCCTAAGTACAGCATATCGTGATCGGGATACACAAAACTCAGAATGGTTGAACCATGTTCTCGGCTTACTCCTGCCACCACAAAAACGACCCAAGCGCGAGCTAAAAACAACCAGCACAACCAGAGCCATAACGAAGCATTAAGGTAACCATAACGGTCATAGTGTTCGATCGGATATCGCATAATACATCATAAATTCATACTATTATGCCTGCTACTTTAACGTAATCCTTATTCATCGCCTATGCCTTAACAACTCAAGTTTTAACCTTACTCGTCCTCAGTTGAGGAAATGAATCAAGGCATGTTAATCTGATCAATATTGAAAAGGGGTTATTAATGAAACAGACCATTATTCCGTCACCACAAACTCAGCAAGAAGCACAAGCCATTGCTAAAGCCTCACAAAAACCGGGCCAAACGAAAGAACAAACCAAGTTAATTGCGCAAGGTATAGAAAAAGGTATCGCACTCTATAAGAAACAACAAAAAGAGAAAAGCCGTCAGGCTGATAGAGCCAAAAAAAAGTCTCAGCAATTAAGGCATACGGCAGAGAATACGACGAAAGAAGTCATGCCACTCCCTCCCAAACCCAGCGCAAAATCAATACCATGGTTACCATGGGGACTGTTAATCATCAGTTGGATGGGGTTTATTATTTATCTCTCAACAAAAACCAGCTGATAAAAAAAGCCAGCATAGACTGGCTTAAGCATGAAATCCAAGGCTTGCTGCAATCGCCGCTTTACGTTGGATGACCCATTGACTATCAAACGGTCCCCAATCCGATAACCGATAATAGCCATCATTATGACGACGTCCATCTTGAACAAAGCTGAGCTCAATTCCGATCCCCGGCATCGCTTTGATCACATCCTGAATGGTGCGACGCGGCCATCCGGTTTTTTCAATCAACTTAGGGACATTTGGCCGTTCAAGGCTTTCAACTAATAAGGCGAGATACAAACGCCTTGCAAAAACAGGACTCAATTCCATTGATACCTCCTAAATGGTGCAGAGCACATTATTTCTGTTTTGTCAGTTAAGATGTTGCGTTCGATCAATAACAAGCCAATCGGTGGTGCTAACGAACCACTTTCTTATCCTTAACCTGTCATCCGTATGTTTTTTGTACATGCACAGCCAAATCATCTTAACAATAGCAAACCGCCAAATAGGTTTTTTTGTCACCGCTTACGCTTCCTGTTAGGATTTAGACACTGAATTCACCCCTATTGTTAACGGGCCAATAATCACAATAAATTGGCACCAGAGCGAGGAAAAGGAATCTTATGCTTATTACTCTTTACGGCATCCCCAACTGTGACACCATCAAAAAAGCGCGAAAATGGTTAGACGCCAAAGGGGTCGAATATCAATTTCATGATTACCGAAAAGATGGTATTACTGCTGAGTTAGTGAATGAGTTTTTTCAAGCACTCGGTTGGCAGAATGTGATCAATAAACGGGGAACGACTTATCGCCAATTGAGCCCACAGCAAAAAGAGAACCTCAATGAAACGACCGCTCTCCCTTTGTTGCTTGACCAACCTGCGATGATTAAACGCCCTATTTTACGTATCGAGAAGTTACTCTATGTCGGTTTTAGTACCGATGATTACGCTACTCTTTTTCCATCACCACAAGGACAATAAGGATGATAGATAGCCCCGTACTCGCGCTGGCAAAAGATTTGATTAGTCGCGAATCCGTCACCCCAAATGATGCAGGTTGCCAACAGGTGATGATTGAACGCCTTATCGCGCTGGGCTTTAATATTGAGCCGATGATCTTCGAAGATACGACCAACTTTTGGGCTCGTAAAGGAACCGAAGGTCCTTTGTTTGTGTTTGCAGGTCATACCGATGTAGTCCCAGCAGGACCTCTTTTTCAGTGGCACACACCGCCCTTTGAACCAACCGTCATTGATGGCTATCTGCATGGTCGTGGTGCCGCGGATATGAAAGGCTCATTAGCTTGCATGATAGTGGCGGTGGAACGCTTTTTAGCGAAACATCCCAATCACAAGGGGTCCATCGGTTTTTTAATTACCTCTGATGAAGAAGGCCCTTTTATTAACGGGACCACTAAAGTGGTTGATACGTTAATGGCTCGCAATGAGCTGATTGATATGTGTATTGTCGGCGAACCTTCTAGTACCTTAAAGGTCGGCGATGTTGTTAAAAATGGGCGTCGTGGTTCGATCACCGGTGATCTGACCATTAAAGGAACACAAGGCCATGTTGCTTACCCTCATTTAGCCAGTAACCCCGTACATCAAGCGCTACCCGCTTTAGCGGAACTCGCGGCAACCACGTGGGATAACGGCAATGCTTACTTTCCGCCAACCAGCTTCCAAATCCCGAACTTGCAAGCAGGAACGGGCGCGTCAAATGTGATACCTGGCGAATTTAGCGTGCAATTCAATTTCCGATTTAGTACCGAATTGACCGAGCAAGAGATCAAACGCCGCGTTCACTCGGTATTGGATGCGCATGGTTTAGACTATGAGCTAAAATGGACATTGAGTGGCGATCCTTTTCTGACTGATGCCGGCTCGCTACTTGATGCGGTTGTTTGCGCTGTCCAAGAGGTCAATCATCAACAGCCCCAGTTATTAACCACTGGAGGCACTTCTGATGGCCGCTTTATTGCTAAAATGGGCGCACAGGTCGTCGAGTTAGGACCTGTCAATGCCACCATTCATAAAGTCAATGAATGTGTCAGCATCGCAGATTTAGAAAAACTCACGGACATGTATCAAAACGTGCTGGAGCACCTTTTCGGCCAATGATGTCACCTGAACAATTAACCGGAAAAACCGACGATCACCTCAATGCGGTGATCGTTGGCCAAAAAAACTTTTGGGTTCACCCAGAGGTAAGCCAAGATCTGCTTGCTTTAAAACAAGCGGTCGATTCAGCTGGATTTAATTTTAATATCGCCAGCGGCTTTCGATCTTTTGCACGTCAGCAGAGTATATGGAATCGTAAAATGAGTGGCGAACTCGCGATCTTAGATGAAGCAAGTCAGCCTATTGATACCGCTCATTACTCAGAAGAACAACGAGTATGGGCTATTTTACGTTGGTCAGCGTTACCTGGCGCAAGTCGCCATCACTGGGGAACCGATTTTGACGTTTTTGATCGTCATGGATTACCAGCCGGAGAGTCATTACAGCTAGAACCTTGGGAATATTTGCAGGCTCATCAACACCCTTTCTATTTATGGTTAAAAGCACATATCGAACCGTTTGGATTTTTTTTCCCTTACCAACAGAATGGTATCGGGGTCGCCTTTGAACCTTGGCATATTAGTCACCGACTGACCGCGGAAAGGTGCTTAACACAATTAACCCTTGACGTACTCGCCGAACAATTAGCACCAGAACAGCTATTAGGCAAACAAACCGTATTACAAAACCTAGAGACGATCTACAATCAGTACATCATCAATATTGCATAGGCAGGACGGATATGGACTTTTTATTCAACCCATGGGTGATTTCAATTGCTGCCATGAGCCTGATTATTGGTAATTTAGCGGCGCTCAAATACCTCTCCAAAATCAAATTCCAACCCATGAGCAAAAAAAAGGACTTTGAAAAGCTCAGCGAGCTAGACAAAAAACTGCAATCGATGACTGCCGAACTTGATTCCTCAGAACCGACGCCATCAGAGCAGGAAACAGAAAAAAAAGAACAAGCTAAAAAAGAGAGGGATACTGATCATTAGTATCCCTCATCGCTATAATTGGTTACTTAGTATCAAACTATTTCTCTGCAATCGCAGCCAGTACCGGAGCCATCTCTTTCAGTAGCTCTTCCTCAACAGGTTTACCTGCCGAGTTGGTTACGTTGACTGACGTTCGGTTGCCTAAATCACCAAATAAGAAGGTATAAGTGCCCGCTCTTAGATTCATTGGCTTGACACCTATGTGATTCCAAAATTGATCATCGGGGGACGCGTACTTCGCTTTGATGGTGCCCTGTGACTGATTGCGCTCTTCAATAGTAAAGCCCATCTCAGGTAATAAAGTCGGTAAACGCTGCCATAACACATCATAAGGCGTACGAGCAATGATCACCGGTAAACCACTACGGTCGGAGCCCATCGTGATGGGTATCTGCTTGACTAACTCTTGCGCTCGACGCGTCGCTTCTTCTCGTACTTGCTGATCATAGCGGCTGGTGACTAAATTGGTCATAAAAGCGTTATAACGTTCTTTATTACTTGCGGTCACCGGCATTGACTTGCCATCTTCCCGCCAATCTATCAGGGAAATTTTAAAACCAAAGCGATTATTAGCCTCAACGCGAGTTAACTCATAGCGGCTACCAAGCGTGGTGTCCTCATCTTCAGAGACCCAATTAATCCAACTGGTTTCGACACGATTATCGCTCTGCTCTACCGCGCCAATGCCTCGCTCTTCCATCATGGTTAATGCCGTTTGCCATACTCTATCGGCTTCATCTTGACGAATCATCCACAACGTCACTTCACCATTTTGCCGTTCCGCACGAGCGCCAGGAATTAACTCAAGAATTTGTTGAGGTGGACGAATATCCACTTTCCGGCCAATTTTTCCAGGAAATTGTCCTTCGGGAATCGTATAGTTAGGGTAAAACTGAGGTAACGCACCTTCAGGTAATACCCAAGGCGTTAATGGTTTGGTCTCTAAGTAGGCAAAATCATTTTTTGCTTGACGCCGCTGTGCCGGACTACTTGAACAAGCACTCAACACCAATACAGCCAGCGAACCAACAACCAGCTGGTGGGATAACTTCATTGAAACTCCTAAGTTGCTGAGAAGAGACTCAGCCGTAAAACGTTATAGAATACAAGCTTCTGTCATAGCTTGGGCAACGAACGGGCGAGCAGATTCTGAAAGCTCAGTCAAAGGCAAACGTAAATGACCGTGTGCAATTAAACCCAATTTATGGGCGGCCCACTTCACCGGAATGGGGCTAGACTCAACAAACAACCCCTTATGGAGAGGCATTAAACGTTGATTGATGACCTCCGCTTCCGCAAACTGACCGGAAAGCGCAAGTGACATCATTTGAGCCATATCTGCAGCGGCAATATTATTGGTAACCGAGATAACTCCTTTACCACCCAGTTTAACAAACTCAAGCCCAGTCGCGTCATCGCCACTCAGCAAAATAAACTGGTCACCGCACAACTCACGATGCAACGCAATACGACTTAAATCACCCGTTGCGTCTTTGAGTGCAACAATATTTTTTAGTTCCGCTAAACGAGCAACCGTTTCTGGTTTTAAGTCAACAGCCGTTCGGCTCGGCACGTTATAAAGAATAACCGGAATATCCGTTTCTTGACTGATCGCTTTATAGTGCTGAAATAGCCCCTCTTGAGTCGGCTTATTATAATAAGGAGTGACACTCAGATAACCCGCGATTCCAGTATTATTCAGTAAACGACTAAACGTCACGGATTCATGAGTCGCATTGGCACCGGTTCCAGCAATGACTGGTATACGCCCAGCAGAAAACTCGACCGTTTTCGCCACGACTTTGACATGTTCTTCTACCGAAAGGGTCGATGACTCACCAGTAGTACCCACAGAAACAATCGCGTCGGTTCCTGCTGCGACATGATAATCGACTAATTTTTGTAAACTAACGTAGTCTACTTCACCGTCATGGTCGAAAGGCGTAATTAACGCGACGATACTTCCTGAAAACATGTCTATCTCCCTAAATTGATAACTTTTGCATGGTACTGCATGGCACTTAAAAAACACAAGGGGGGAAATCTGCTTAAATGACACCTAACCGTGAATATTTATCAAATCTTATACCAGCGCCACTGAACCTTACTTGATCTTAGTTGGGTTATATACCTAAACGACTTAGCGTTGCAAGTGGGCGGTCAATGAATGATCTCTATACGCAAAGCAAACGATATGGTTATGGCTAAGCAAACGTCGAGAATGCCATGACAGCGTCGGATAGGCATGATCTACACCGGTTTCACCTACTTGTTGTCAAACTTAAGTAAGAAGGTTATCAGCCATGATTAACTCATGACCATTCACCGGATGTACGATTTTTATATCGCTTATTAACCGTGTTAACATCAATGAAAACATTCAACTCAAGTGGCCTTATGATTCAACATCTCGTGATAACCGCTATAGGCTCTGACCGTGCGGGTATTTGTAACCAAGTTATCCAGCTGGTGACTCAAGCTGGTGGTAATATTATTGATAGCCGGATTGCTTTATTTGGCAATGAATTTACTTTAATTATGTTGGTCTCTGGCAATACAAATAGTATTACTCGTATCGAAAGCACCCTTCCGTTGCTCGGACAACAACACGATCTTATCACAATGATGAAACGAACCTCTCCGCATCATCAGCCACATTATGCTTATAGCGTTGAAGTGTATGTCGAATCTGACGATAAACTTGGCTTAACTGAAAAATTCACTCATTTTTTTGCCGAACGGCATATCGGCATGGCTTCATTGAGTGCACAAACAATTCACAAATCAAAGCTCAGCACAGAGCATGACCAATTTCATATCGCGATTACTGCTCAAGTCAATGCCGACTATAATCTTATGCAATTACAAGAAGAGTTTGCTGCACTCTGTCATCAACTGGCTGTACGTGGCTCGCTCAATTTCATAAAAAACAGTCAATAAAAGGAAAAGAATCACCATGACTCCTCTACACGTAGGTTCAACGGCACCGACGCTGACTCGCCTTGATCAACATGGCAATCCCATCTCACTGGCTGACTTTGCAGGAAAAAAAGTACTGCTGTATTTTTATCCAAAAGCCATGACTCCAGGTTGTACCGTACAAGCGCAAGGTTTACGTGATATTCAAGCAGAACTTGCCGCACACAATGTGGTGGTACTTGGTGTCAGTGTTGACCCTGTTGCTCGGTTAGGTAAGTTTATCGAGCGTGATAAGCTTAACTTCACGTTATTATCCGATGAAGATCATCAGTTAGCGGATCAATTTGGCGTTTGGGGGGAGAAAAAATTCATGGGTAAAACTTACGATGGCCTGCATCGGATCAGTTTTTTAATTGATGAACAAGGTAACGTCGCCCATGTGTTTGATAAGTTTAAAACCAAAGATCATCATCAGGTGGTTCTTAACTACTTAAACCAGCACTAAGCCTACCTGAAAACTCTCCTCGGCAACGAAAAAAACCGCCCCGTTATTAACGAAGCGGTTTTTTATTACGACTGACTATCGATAAACGATATCAGACAATAAATTTACCTAAAATGGCGTCTTGCTCACGCACGTTCTCAGCTTGAACTTGCATGGCAATATTTGCTTCTTCTGCAGAATCAGAAACTTGGGTTGATAAATCTTTTATCTTCACCGTATTGCTGTTAATTTCTTCGGCCACCAAGCTTTGCTGCTCTGCTGCAGAAGCAATCTGTAAGTTCATGTCACTGATTTGCTGAATGGCATGACGGATACGCTGTAATGCACCATCGGCTAACTGTGCTTTGGCAACGACATCTACCGCGGTATCTTTACTCTCTTTCATTGCTTTCGAGACCGAGCTAGAGCCGATTTGCAGTTGCTCAATCATACCGCGAATTTCAGTGGTCGATTGCTGAGTTCGTTGCGCTAAGGTACGTACTTCATCAGCAACAACCGCAAAACCACGCCCCGATTCACCCGCACGCGCTGCTTCAATCGCCGCGTTCAGTGCTAATAGATTGGTTTGATCCGCAATATCGTTAATCACTTTTAAAATCGTTTCAATATTAGCCGTTGCCGACTCCAAGCCTTGAACTTCTTTAACGGCCATTTCAATATGCGCGGATAACTTATCAATCGATTGTGTCGTCACACTCACGACTTGCGAGCCCTCAATGGTTGCTTCATCGGCTTCTTTTGCGGCAGAGGCGGCCCCTTGAGCGTTATTGGCGACTTCCGTCGCGGTTACTGACATTTCATGCATCGCTGTCGCTAATTGCTCAAGCTCTTGTAACTGAGAACGCATCGCTGAAGATGAACCTTCAACGCTCATGATGGTTAATTCAGCACCACGCATGATCTCCTCACCAATCGCTTTCGATTGTTTGATTTGCGTTTGTAACGTCTCAGTAAAGGTATTAAAGCCGTGAGCAAGCTCTGCGAACTCTTGATCGGTATTGGTATCTAGACGCTTAGTTAAATCACCTTGTCCT
Source organism: Vibrio sp. A8-1 (assembly GCF_013048685.1). Taxonomy (NCBI): domain Bacteria; kingdom Pseudomonadati; phylum Pseudomonadota; class Gammaproteobacteria; order Vibrionales; family Vibrionaceae; genus Vibrio; species Vibrio sp. A8-1. The sequence goes on along the minus strand of NZ_VHTC01000002.1, from coordinate 20,774 downwards.
GAAGCGACATCTTTTATTGCTTGATTAAGCACGCTCAGCGGGCGCATTAATACATTAATTAGTAAGGTTAAACCTATAATACTGACAATCACCCCAATCAAAGTATAAATAATCGAGCTATTGCGTAATTTAGTCAGAGCAACGAATGCGAGCGACTCATCAATCACCGCCCCCACATACCAATTTTCACTGGGTACATGACTAAAATACACCAAATGTGACTGACCATTAATATCAACCTGTTTTAGTCCCTCTTTTAATTGAACATCGGGCAAATAAGCGGTCAACTTCTGACCGTTATACCGAGTCTCAGGGTGAGCAATAGTTGAGCCATCGGCAGTCACAATAAACAGGTAACCCGCATCAAACAGGTTGATCCGATTGACCATTTCCGCTAATTGAGTGAGCTCTAAATCATAAAACATCGCGCCGATAAAGCGTCCGGCATGGCGTACAGGCGTACCAATAGAAATGATAATGTTATTGGTCGATGCATCAGCATAAGGCGCAGTAACGACGAGTGAATTCTGAGCTTTAGCGCCGATATACCATGGGCGACGTCTTGGATCGTAATCACTACCAGGCTCCCAGCCATCGTCATTTTCGACCATTGAACCATCAGATTCATACCCTAAGCCAATAGATAAAAAACTACCTTTGAGCGTTGGCTTTTCTAGCACATTGGTTACATATTGACGATTTAAAGGATCAAGTTCTAAGGTTTCGGTGATGGTTTTGGCCATTCCCTTCTTACTGCCCATATCTAAGGTAATGGTGTTTTTTACCCCTGCAACCATCTCTTTTAAACTGCTGTGCACCAATGCTTGAACTTCTGAGCGAACCGTCGTCAACTGTTGCACAGACAATGAAACGACAATGACCAACAATAATGCAGATGAAGCTGCCACAATTTTTTGACTAAATTTCATAATTTCCCTCTACTAATCTTCCTAATGTTATTTTTATTTTTTATTCGGGTGAAGTTGGCCTTAATCACTGTATCGCCAAGTTCAATCAAAACTTAAACGAGGATATTAAGAGTGTAAGCAAAAGTTAACGCTTTTGCCGCAACGACAACATAAACAGCGCTTAATTATCTTTAAACAAAAAGCCTCATTAACGACAATGAGGCTTTGCAATCAGATAACGAGTAAAAAACACATCGTCACTTAACTATCAATCGAGACCGTTTCATCATCATTACTGGGTAGAGCATGCCACACGGCTTTAACTAATGTGGCCAGAGGAATAGCAAAAAAGACGCCCCAAAAACCCCATAATCCGCCAAAAACTAAAACCGCAATGATGATGGCAACCGGATGCAAATTGACCGCTTCAGAAAATAGAATCGGCACCAGCACGTTGCCATCTAAAATTTGAATAATAAAATACGCAATCAACAAGGTATAATATTGAGGCGTTAATCCCCATTGAAACAAACCAACAATTGCGACTGGAATAGTGACTGCCGCAGCACCGATATAAGGGATCAGAACCGAGAAACCCACCGCAACAGCTAACAGAGCAGAATAACGTAAATCCAAAATCGCAAACGTCACATAACTCACGCCACCGACGATGAGAATCTCCAACACTTTACCACGAATATAATTAGAAATTTGTTGATTCATTTCTAACCATACCTTAGTCGCCAAACGTCGATTTCGAGGTAGAACGCCACTGGCGATCGACATCATTTCTTGTTTATCTTTAAGTAAAAAGAACACCAACATCGGCACTAAAATCAAATATACCGCCAGCGTTGCTAAGCTAACTAATGACGCTAATGACCCTTTGACTACCGACTCTCCCATGCTTAGCGCTTTATTTTTTGCATTATTAACTAATGACTCAATGATTTGTAAGTTGGCCAGTTCTGGGTAGCGCTCCGGTAAACTGGCAATAAAGTTTTGCAAATCGTTATACATATTAGGGATATCATTAATTAAATTAATGACTTGCTGCCAAATGGTCGGAACAATACCAAATAACGCAACTAACATGAGTCCAAGAAACAATGACACGATGACCAAAACCGATAAGGTTCTCGGAATTCCTAAACGGCATAGCTGGGTTACTGGCCACTCAAGCAAATAGGCTAAAACAATCGCAACCAATAATGGGGCGATCAGATGACCAAAAAAATAGATGATGATAAAACCAAAAAATAAGATAGCGACCAAACTAACCGCATGAGGATCGGAGAATCGTCTTTGATACCAACGATTGAGCATTTCAAACATCGAGCGGGCTCCCCTTAACAATAGAACGAGAAAAATAATGATTATTTGGCAAATTCATGTGCTGAACAGCAATGGTATTGAGATAATATGGAGCATCAACCGTATCTTGCCTGCCAATCAGAATAGTGTGATTTTTTCTATCATCAAGCGTTAAGATGTGACGGTTTGCAAGTAATAATGTCATAGGACAGCACGACTTAGGTAAATCAACAATCTTGGGTTCCATTTTAGGGTTCAATCCTTAATATAGACTCAAACTACTGATGGATGGAGCGGTCAGCCTCATCATCACTATTGAGAAGAAACCGCAACACAGTGTGTAAAATAAATCAGCCTCAATCATACCACTGCCGGAGTGAGTAAACGAGATGACTTTCTGCGGTGTAGGAAACCAATGGCATCGCACAGTGTCTTAGAGAAAGATAAGCTTGGAGCATTACCTATCACTATGAAAATAAAACGTTCTCTTGTTTACCTCTGCCTCGCGGCAACCTTAAGTCCACTTTCTGGCGCATATGCGAATCGTTTTGGGAGTGATAGCATAGAATTGCCCGATATTGGTACCGTGGCAGGCTCAACATTAACAATTGATCAAGAGCTTATCTATGGTGATGCGTATATGCGCATGTTACGTAACAGCCGTCCGATCATCAACGACCCGGTTATCAATGAGTATATTGATGCGCTAGGTTATCGCTTGGTCGCTAACTCAGATGATGTCAAAACGCCGTTTACCTTCTTTATGATCCGCGATCGTAATATTAATGCTTTCGCGTTTTTCGGTGGTTATATTGCGCTGCATTCTGGTCTACTACTGCATGCTCAATCAGAAAGTGAGCTCGCGTCGGTCATGGCGCATGAAATTGCTCACGTCACTCAACGTCATTTAGCGCGTAGTATGGAAGAGCAAGCTCGTCGCTCCCCAGCCACAATTGCCGCTTTAGCTGGCTCACTGCTATTAGCCATCGCAGCGCCTCAAGCGGGAATTGCAGCGATCACCGCGACGACAGCTGGCAGTATGCAAAGCCAAATTAACTACACGCGCAGTAATGAAAAAGAAGCGGATCGTTTTGGGATTGCGACTTTAGCTAAAGCTGGGTTTGATGTGCATGCCATGCCACGCTTTTTTGGTCGTCTTGCTGACGAATATCGTTATGCCAGTACGCCGCCACCGATGCTCCTCACCCACCCTTTACCCGAAGATCGTATTACAGATAGTCGTTCTCGAGCACAACAATTTCCTAGTGTTAGCGTTGCTCCATCTCTGAATTATCATTTAACGCGCTCGCGAGTTGTCGCTCGTTATGCAGGAATCAACAGTGAAGCCGCATTAGATTGGTTTAAGCGTAACCAAAGAAAAGCTGATCCGGGTATGGCCGCCGCCTTTGATTATGGTAAAGCTCTCGTTTATCTTGATACTAAGCAATACGACGAAGCCGAAAGTCGCTTGAAAAAGTTGCTACAAAGCCATCCTGATAATAATTTTTATCTCGATGCGATGAGTGACCTTTTGGTTGATACTGAACGCGCCACAGAAGCACAATCCATGCTGGCTCAAGCACTGCAACGAAAACCCAATAATCCTGTATTGGTGATAAACTACGCCAATGTCTTGATCAAAGATGAAAAATTTTCAGAAGCCATTCGTATTTTACAACGCTACACCCATGAGCGCCCCAATGACGTCAATGGATGGCATTTGTTAGCAGAAGCGAATAGCCGAAGCGGTAATAGCGCAGAAGATTTGGCAGCCAGGGCTGAAATTTTTGCTTTAGGTGCGAACTGGAATAAAGCGATTCAATTTTATACCCAAGCCAGTCAGCTTGCTCCTTTGGGTAGTTTGCAACAAGCTCGCTATGATGCACGACTCGATCAACTCATGGTACAAAGAGATCGATTTTTAGCCCTACGATAAACTTAGCGACTCAAGGCGATTGTTAGCCAACAATGACTGGGAGTAATTGATGATTGGTAAGCGAGTGAAACCCTAATCATATCGACAAACTATGTGATTGGGGAAAATGACGCAGCCAATACCACAGCCTCGTCAACTCGCAGAACAATAAGCAACTTAAATAATAAACCATCTTTATTAAGGAGAGAGGATGTCCGTTACCATTTATCACAATCCACGCTGCTCTAAAAGCCGCGAAACGTTAGCTCTATTAGAAGCACGTAACCTGCAGCTGAACATTATCCACTATTTACAAACCCCATTGACCATTGAACAACTCAAAGCCATTCATGCAAAGTTACCTCATAGTCAGGTTCGAGACATGATGCGTTGTAAAGAAGCCTTATATAAAACCCTGAATTTAGCCGATCCTACCCTCTCTGACGAGGCGTTATTTTCAGCCATGGTAGAACACCCCATTCTGATCGAACGCCCTATTGTGATTGCCAATCAACAAGCGCGTCTCGGTCGTCCACCAGAACAGGTACTGGATATTTTATGACTCGTCTGATCGTTCTGTACTACAGTCGTCACGGAAGTACCCGTAGCTTGGCTCGGCATATTGCCCGAGGTATTGAGTCGGTCTCTGGATGTGAGGCAATTTTACGTACTGTTCCTGAGCTAGAACCTGCGCAAGGAAACGTGAGTGATCCTTACTTAACCTTCGATGAGTTAGAACAGTGTCATGGCTTAGCCGTCGGTAGCCCCGTTTGGTTCGGAAATATGGCGGCACCATTAAAACATTTTTGGGATCAAACCACCCCACTATGGGTAAAAGGTTCGTTAATTGATAAACCAGCCTGCGTATTTACTAGCTCGGCAACATTACATGGCGGACAAGAGACGACTCAACAGACCATGATGCTACCTTTGCTGCACCATGGCATGTTGATTATGGGGATTCCTTATTCAGAACCCAAGCTGCATACCACTCGATCTGGTGGCACCCCTTACGGCGCCAGTCATGTGGCTGACTCTGCAAATAGCACCTTAACCCATGATGAGAGTGAATTAGCCCAACGTCTTGGTCAACGCCTTGCTCAACTCGCCGTTGCCTTAAACGAGGGTGATAATCATTAATTGAAAACGTGAGTCCCAACCTCTAAAAAGGGCTGGGACAAGTCAATTAAATCGGTGGGAGGGATTTTGTCTGACTTTACCGATTAACATCTTCAGCAACCATCAATCCCCTTAAACAGGGGGAAGTTAATCTTGCCAAGAAAAATAAAGCTGGGTTCTTTTAGGTGGTGTCACCACCGGTCGCTTATCCTCTGGTTCACGATATTCTTTCTCCTGTTCTTGCTCAATATTTTCACGCTCAACGAGTTTCGGTACCGCTCTCTGCGTTACTTGGCGCAGACGAAGCACTTCCTGAGCGAAATCAGCTTCGCTAGCTAATAAATGCACATTGAAGATAACTTCATCCCCTCGAATACTCACAATATCCAAAGAGGCGACTGAGCTTAAGCGTCTCACGCTCTCCTCCAAGGTAAAGAAAGCCTGAGCATTATTAATCGGTTTAAATGCCGCCCACAGCGTTTGTGAAGACTCGCTACCCACTAACACCGCACTTTTTTTAGCGTAGTGATTAGCCAATACATCGATGAATGTGTTCATTGCCTCCTCGCCAGAAGTCTGACCACTGACTGGGACTTTAGGAGAGGTTAGCATCTGTTCGGCGGATTGATCGTACAACGCCCAACGCAAAGTGGAACCTTGAGCTCGTAGCACTAAAATGGCATCGCTGGTATAGCGTTGACTCGCCGTCGCAATTGACTCCGTAAAGCCGCCCCAAAGATCGGAGCTTTGAATACTCGTCACATCCTCAAAATCACCGACAGGAAAAGTAAGCGGTAAACCACGTTGCTCAGCCTGCATTTTTAATTGCGATACAACGTCGGTTTGTGAATGCTCCCAAATGATACGCCGCTCATAGTCAGATTCTTCTACCAACCACACTAAAATATTGGCCCGGTCTTCTGGCCAGAATGCTAAATGCGCTTGAGTTAACAGAGCTCGGATGCGTGGTCCACTAAAGGCAATTCTTAATGTTCTTTGATCATTGAGTTGTCCATAGCTGATCTGATTCGCGTATTGAGCACTTTGACGCAGCGCTTTACTGACAACGTCATTGTTCAATGAGTCCTGACTCCCCGTGGCTCGAACAATCACCTCTTGCATGGCACGAATTCGAGCTTCAGCTTCTGGGTTATTGTGCTGCTCGTCGATCACAACTTCAGCTTGGTACAGATTGATTTTGGTTAACGCCAATACAGGCAGACTGATTAACCCCATCAACAACAAAACGAAATAGCGCATACGATTACCATAAATTCCAAGTGAGCATTGATGATAAGCAACTATCTAGGTCGGGGCAAGGCGCAGTACCAGAGCCAGTGTCAATTTTCCGCAGTTTTTCCTTCCTGATTCCTGCCTCATCAGTCGCAATGCCAAACCTTTTCAGCTTATTAATGATCAGAAACCAGAAAAAGTTTGATCCATAACCCATAGCAATCGTTTGCAAAGATGATAGAATCCCGCGAATTTTATTTTGCTTCAGGGAAAACACGATGAAAAATGCCATTCAAGGTGCACAAATGCTATTTGTCGCATTTGGTGCTCTGGTTCTGGTTCCATTGCTGACCGGGCTTGATCCTAACGTTGCTCTGTTTGGGGCTGGTGTAGGCACCTTAATCTTCCAAATCATTACTCGCCGCTCTGTACCTATCTTTCTCGCCTCTTCTTTCGCTTTTATTGCTCCCATTATGTATGGCGTACAGACCTGGGGAATTGGGGCAACAATGGGGGGCCTAATGGCCGCAGGCGCAGTCTATGTCTTACTCGGCGCTATCATTAAAGTTCGAGGCGTGGGCTTTGTACATACGCTATTACCCCCCGTGGTCGTTGGGCCAGTTATCATGGTGATTGGATTAGGTCTCGCACCTACTGCGGTCAATATGGCACTGGGCAGAACGGGGGATGGTTCAGTACAGTTGATTGATGCACAAGCTGCGTTATGGATTTCAGCGATTTCACTACTGGTGACCGTTGGTGTCAGTGTCTTTTCGAGAGGTTTTTTTAAACTCATTCCTATTTGTGCAGGGATTGCCGCCGGTTATAGCGTTTCTCTGTACTTTGGTGTGGTAAGTTTTGTTCCGGTTCAACAAGCCGCGTGGCTAGCATTGCCAAACTTCACCTTTCCTGAATTTAACATTAATGCCATTTTATTTATGATTCCGGTCGCGATTGCTCCAGCCGTTGAGCACGTCGGCGATATGCTCGCAATTTCTAATGTCACCGGAAAAGATTATCTTAAAAAACCGGGGTTACATCGTACCATTGCGGGAGATGGATTTGCGACCATAGCAGCCAGTATGGTCGGTGCACCACCAAATACAACCTACAGTGAAGTCACTGGCGCGGTAATGCTAACCAAAGCCTTTAACCCGGTGATCATGACTTGGGCGGCAGTAACGGCGATTGTATTAGCCTTGGTCGGCAAGCTTGGAGCATTGTTACAAACCATTCCAATCCCGGTGATGGGCGGAATTATGATTCTATTATTTGGATCGATAGCCACCGTTGGACTTAATACCTTAATCCGGAACCAAGTCGACTTACACAAATCTCGTAACCTTGTGATTGTCGCCGTCACTCTGGTTTTCGGGATTGGTGGTATGGCGTTTGGCATTGGTGAATTTAGTTTACAAGGTGTGAGTTTGTGTGGAATTGTGGCAATTATTCTCAACTTAGTGTTGCCAAAAGATCTCGGTGAAAACCACGTGGTCGACAATACGCAAATGGATAAGCATTGATCATGTCGCCAGATGGCGACAAATTAAAATAAGAAAATGATCAGTGACGCTCTCGTTCATCCGATGACCATCAATAGACTTCATCAAGATAAACGAGGGCCTCCCATATCACCACTTGCAACCACAAATCGACAGATTTATTGGCACAAATCAACAAACTGTCCATCAGTGAGCTTAGTGAGATCTTGTGGACTAAGCTCTATCTCTAAACCACGCTTGCCTGCACTAACACACAGAGTGGTCAATGTCTCGGCACTGCTGTGAATAAAAGTCGGCAAGCGTTTCTTTTGCCCTAACGGACTGATCCCACCCACCACATAACCCGTGATCTTTTGAGCGATCTCTGGATCGGCCATCTCAGCTTTTTTCGCTTTGGCCGCTTTTGCCGCGAGCTTTAAGTTGAGTTTTTTTTCAACGGGGATCACCGCAACGGCCAAATGCTTAGCTTCGCCATTGAGACAGAATAATAACGTTTTGAATACCGTCGCGGGGTCCTGACCTAAAGCTTGCGCAGCTTCTAAACCATAACTCGGATGACTAGGATCATGCTCATAGTGATGAATCGTGTGGGCGATGTGCTTTTTTTTCGCTAAATCAATGGCTGGGGTCATGCTTAACTACTCCTTATTGCCCAAACCAAAACGGGTAAGGAATTATCTTACCCGTTTTTTTAAAACGTAAGGATTGAACTTAACGGATATCGATCGGTGCAAAGCTCTTAATCAAATCATCCAACGCTTTCATTTGTACTAAGAAAGGTTCGAGCTTATCCAACGGTAAGGCCGAAGGACCATCACATTTCGCTTGATCAGGCGTTGGGTGAGCTTCGATAAATAAACCAGCGATGCCCGTCGCTAAACCAGCTTTAGCCAGTTCCACGGTTTGTTCACGGCGACCACCGGAAGCGGCTCCTAATGGATCGCGCATCTGCAGTGAATGGGTAACATCGAAAATGATTGGACTGCCTTTAGAGGCTTTTTTCATCACGCCAAATCCGAGCATATCAACTACTAAGTTATCGTAACCATGGCAAGCACCACGCTCACATAAAATGACTTGCTCATTGCCACATTCCGCGAACTTTTCAACAATATTACCTACTTGTCCTGGGCTCATAAACTGCGGTTTTTTAACGTTAATGACTGCGCCCGTTTTTGCCATCGCTTCGACTAAATCCGTTTGACGTGCTAAAAATGCTGGCAATTGAATCACATCAACGACCTCAGAGACTGGCTGAGCCTGCGCTTCGGTGTGTACGTCGGTAATAATTTTCACCCCGAAGGTCTCTTTCAGCTCTTGAAAGATTTTCATGCCCTCTTCCAAACCTGGCCCACGATATGAATGTACCGAGCTACGGTTAGCCTTATCAAACGATGCTTTAAACACGTAAGGAATACCAAGCTTTTCGGTTACTTTGACGTAGTACTCGCAAATTTGCATCGCCAAATCACGAGATTCCAACACATTCATACCAGCAAACAGAGTAAAGGGATGATCATTGGCGACCGGAATATGACCGATATGAACAATTTTTTGTTCCATAGTGAGTTCTCTTAAGTTGTGATTAATGCAGCGTCACTGGATAAACCGTTAGCGCATTCATTTGATTCTTGAGTAACTGCGCTGCGGGATCATCAGGGCAGTGTTCAATAAAATATTGGAAATCGGATAACGCCACCTGATGACAGTCTAACTGCTGATAGATAAAACCACGATCGCGTATTTCATAAGGATCATCAGGGACAAAGGTTAACGCTAAATTGGTGCAGCGCAGCGCCAAAGTATAGCGCTCTTCGCGCAACAAGGCACTTTTCAATAAGGCTAACCAACGACCAATAATCGTTGGATTATCGGTCGGTTTTAGATGCTCAGCCTGCAAGCGGGCCAAAGGGCCTTTATGACCAACCAACCACGCATTGAGCATGTATTTCGAGACAAACTCGCCGGAAAAAGGATTGAGATACAGCGGAGCTTCATCAGGCCACTGCACTTCAAGTAAAAACTGGGTAGGAAAAGTAATTCCTTGCACGGGAAAATCAAAGCGCCTAGCAAAATAGAGCAGCAACGCTCCAAGACTCACCGGTATTCCCTGACGACGTTCGAGGACTTTATCAATAAAACCGTTACGAGAATGAAAATAGGTTTCTTTATCGCCAACAAAGCCCCATTGATGATAAAAAACATCCAAAAATAGGGCAAAGCGCTGCTTTCTATTTGATTCATCAGCTAAAGCTAACTCAGCTTGATGGTACAGCCTTTGCAATTCAGCGAGAGCCCAATCGACTTTAGTCTCCGGATTGATGGCTTTATTTAATGCCAGCGCACCTTCCACTAAATCCATTGCATCAAAATCTTCATCAAATAAATTCAGCATTGATTTATCGAGTCCATAATATTAACTGAAAAACATCGGTGCTTTAGAAGCCGTCACTTTACCCGCCATGATCAGCCAGCCCATCGCGCCAAGAAAAGCAAACGAGCGTAACAGCTTATTACGACCAAACTTAAGCGCAAAAAAGCCCAAAGCGATATAAGCCAAGACACAAGTAATTTTATCGGTCATCCACGGCGCTGCAGCCGTATAAGGTATAAAGCCAGTGATCACGATAAGCCAAATGCCAGTAACTAATAACAGACTATCGTTAATGTGCGGATAAATTTTCAGAAACTTATGTTGTAGCCAATGGGAATCCATCATCATTAAAATATAACGAACACTCAATAAGAAAGCGCTAGTAGCTATAGTGAAGAGATGGAGTGATTTAAGTACTTCGTACATGTGTTCCTCTTTAAAATCGACATTGACCCAAGGTGACTCGATCGTTACCAGCGTAGTCTTGCTCCGTAACCACTTGCTGATAGCCCAGTTCACTCAGAATAGTTCGCACTGCTTTGCCTTGTTGGTAACCATGTTCAAACAACAGCCAGCCTTGATCGAGTAAATATTCACGCGCCGAAGTCGCGATATGTTTAATATCGGCTAATCCATTATCGCCTGCGACCAGAGCGCTTCTCGGTTCAAAACGAACATCCCCTTGCTGTAAATGGGGATCGTGTTCCTCAATATAAGGCGGGTTAGAAGCAATCAAAGCAAACTTTATACCGTTAGCGAGAGGGGTAAACCAACTGCCTTGCAAAAATGTGACATTGGAGAGCTGTAATCGTTTGCGATTATCCTCGGCAAGCTCAACGGCCTCTGAACGCAGATCGATCCCCAGCACGTGGCGCTGAGGTAGCTCTGAAGCAAGCGCTAATGCGATAGCTCCAGTTCCTGTGCCTAGATCAAGGATATCGCCCTCAATAAATGCGGCCTTATCCAGTGCTAATTCAACTAAGCGTTCAGTATCCGGACGAGGTATTAAGGTCGATGGTGCGACTTTTAGGGGCAGCGACCAAAATTCGCGTTCACCAATAATATAAGCGATCGGCTCACCGGCGATACGCCGTGCGAGCAACACCTCGAAAGCAGAAATAGCGTCTGCATCGAGCCTTTTATCTGGCCACGTCAATAAATAGGAGCGCGGTTTTTGTAACACATGGCAAAGCAGCAGCGCGGCATCAAGAGACGACGAATCGCTGCCGCTCTCGATAAGTTGCCGCTTAGCGTTAGCCAATAAGGCTTGTATCGTCATGATAATGAATGAATTAATGGTTATCAGATAACGCAGCCAGCAGATCCGCTTGATGCTCTTGGACAACAGGATCAATCAAGGCTTGTAAATCGCCTTCCATCACCTCATTGAGACGATAAATGGTGAGGTTAATACGATGATCGGACACTCGACTCTGTGGATAGTTGTAAGTGCGAATGCGATCACTGCGATCGCCTGAGCCAAGTAGATTGCGTCGGGTATCGGAGATTTCCGCCGCACGTTTTTTCTCTTCAGCCTGAACAATCCGAGCGCCAAGTACAGACATCGCTTTAGCTTTGTTCTTATGTTGAGAACGCTCATCCTGACACTCAACCACAATCCCCGTTGGCAAGTGAGTAATTCGAATTGCTGAATCCGTCGTGTTAACGTGCTGGCCACCTGCTCCTGATGAGCGGAAGGTATCAATTTTTAGATCGCTGGCTTTAATTTCAGGAATTTCGGCTTCAGGGATCTCAGGCATCACAGCCACAGTACACGCAGAAGTATGTACACGACCTTGAGATTCGGTCGCGGGAACACGTTGCACTCGGTGACCGCCCGACTCAAATTTCAATACCCCGTAAGCTCCGTCACCATTAACTTTGGCTATCATCTCTTTGTAACCACCATGCTCAGCTTCACTCGCCGACATGACTTCAATCCGCCAGCCTTTTTTCTCAGCAAAACGGCTGTACATCCGGAACAGATCACCAGCAAAAATCCCGGCTTCATCACCACCCGCCCCAGCACGAATTTCTAAGAAACAGTTGCGATCATCATTCGGATCTTTAGGTAACAGAAGAATTTGCAGCTCAGCACTTAAGCGTTCAATTTCCGCTTTAGCCGCTTTCATTTCATCTTGGGCCATTTCGCGCATTTCAGCATCGTCTTCTTTGGTCATCTCTTCTGCGGCCAGCAAATCTTCCTGAGCTTGCTGATAGGCTTGGAAGCATTGGGTGACTTCTTCGAGCTGCGAGTACTCTTTTGAGAGCGATCGAAATTTATTTTGATCACCGATCACGGCAGGATCGCCTAATAAGTGTTGCACTTCTTCGTAGCGCTCCACCAAAGATTCAAGCTTAACTAAAATCGACGCTTTCATAGTTTCTTCTTTAATAAATAAGGATTTACAAATTATTACAGGTCATCAAGACCCAAACTTTGTCTAATAATTGCCAGTTTTGCTGGCTCCCCTTGCTCGGCTGCCATCTGCAACGCGCGCGTTGGGGTATGGATCAATCTATTGGTGAGTTTATTACTTAATTCGACCAATAACTTTTCCGCATCGCCTCCAGCGGCTAACGCTTGTAAACTTTTACTGAGTAATTCTTCACGGATATTGTTCGCCGATTGACGATAGTCACGAATGCTGTCGACCGCCTGCAGCGAGCGCATCCAACTCATGAATTCTGCGCTTTCTTCGCTGACGATCGCTTCGGCTTGAATCGCCTCAATCTTACGTTGCTCAATATTACTCTCAACAATCGATTGTAAATCATCCACTGAATAGAGATAAGCATCGTCAAGTTCACTGACTTGTGATTCCACATCACGCGGAACGGCAATATCGACTAACAGCATCGGTTGATGACGACGCGCTTTGAGCGCGCTTTCGACCATCCCTTTACCGATGATGGGCAGCGGACTAGCGGTCGAACTAATCACAATATCCGCCTGTGCTAAATAATCTGGAATCTCATTTAAGGTAATCACTTCAGCGTCAAAATTTTGCGCTAATGCCATGGCCCGTTCGCGTGTTCGGTTAGCAACGATCATTCGTTTACAACCATGACCGTCCAAATGTTTAGCGACCAATTCGATGGTCTCTCCTGCGCCAACTAATAGCACCGTAGCCTGCGTTAACGATTCAAAAATATGTTTTGCCAGCGTACAGGCGGCATAAGCAACAGAGACCGCATGACCACCAATGTCGGTTTCAGTCCGCACACGCTTAGCAACCGAAAACGCTTTTTGAAACAACTTATCTAAGGCCGAATCGACCATGCGATTCTCTCGCGAATCCGCATACGCTTGTTTTACTTGACCCAAAATCTGTGGTTCGCCCAGTACTAATGAATCCAATCCACAAGCAACGCGCATCAGATGACGGATTGCCGCTTGCTCTTCATGGACATATAAACTCGGCTTTAAGGTTTCCAGATTGACTTGATGAAACTGAGATAACCACTCTATCAGTTTATTCTTACTTGCCACCTTAACGTCACAATACAGTTCAGTTCGGTTACAGGTTGATAAAATCACACTTCCCTTGACGTAAGGTTGGCCAGATAAATGGCGCAACGCTTCGGACAGTTTATCTGCTCCAAAGGCCACTTTTTCTCGCAACTCAACCGAAGCTGTATTGTGATTGATACCAATAACAAGCAAGGACATGTATCGAGGGTTCTCTGATAAGAAGTGGATTGAGCGGCGAATTTTACTTGATGCACCTATTTATTGAAAGAGCGATTGGGATTTGTTTTCCCGAGTTCGTGATATCAATGGTATAGTGACGGCTCTTGTGTCCCATAAATGGATAAATAACGAGCATATGATGATATCACCGCCACGTATTTTTCTTATTATTACCTTACTCTTAGGACTATGGGGCTGTAGCAGCATTCCCGACCCCATTAGTGACGTTGAATGGCAATCGCACCAAGCTCGCTTAAAGACCATTACGCAGTTTCAACTGGTTGGAAAACTCGCCTATATTGACCCCAATCAGCGTCAATCTCTTAATTTTCAGTGGCAAATTTCACCTCAGCAAACCCAGCTCCGCCTAACGACCTTTTTAGGACAGACGGTATTAAACTTATCGATTGATCAACAAGGAGCGCAAGTCATCACCCATGATGACAACGTCTACCGCGCTGACAGTGCCGAACAATTGATTACCTCTCTGACTGGATTAACGCTCCCTATTGAGCTTTTACAAGCATGGATTGTCGGCTTACCCACTCAAGCCGATCACTTTGAATTAAATTCGAACAATACCTTGGCTAGATTACAAAAAAACCAAGGTTTTTCGCGCTGGACGGTAGATTATCATCGCTACCGCGAATATCTCTGGCAAGATAAACCTCTCCCTCTGCCAGACCGAGTATTACTCACCCAACAGGACACCTCGATTAACCTTGTGATATCTAAATGGACACTCACGCCATGATACAACGACCAACCGTATGGCCATCACCCGCGAAATTAAATCTGTTTTTGTACATTACCGGACAACGCGCTGATGGTTATCACGACCTGCAAACATTATTTCAATTTATCGATTATGGCGATGAACTGACGATTACCGCGAATCAGACAGGGCAAATCACACTCTCACCGCAACTGCCTGGCGTCGCACTGCAAGATAATCTAATTTACCGTGCGGCTTGCGCCTTACAGCAGCAAACCGAGAGCTCATTCGGCGCAGATATTCAACTAACCAAACGCTTACCAATGGGCGGGGGGATTGGTGGCGGTTCTTCTAATGCGGCAACGGTGTTGGTCGCACTCAATTATTTATGGAGCTGTGGGTTAAGCGATGATCAACTCGCGACGATTGGCCTAACCTTAGGGGCCGATGTTCCAGTTTTTATTCACGGCTTCTCAGCTTTTGCCGAAGGTATTGGAGAAAAGCTCCAACCGGTACAGCCCGAAGAAAAGCATTATCTCGTGATTCGCCCAAATGTGAGTATTGCGACAAAAGTAATTTTTTCTCATCCAAAATTACCGAGAAACACAGCAAAACGTGATATTAATACTCTACTCAATGCGAACTACGAAAACGATTGCGAAAAAATTGTCCGATTGGAGTACCCAGAGGTTGATAAGCAACTTTCATGGCTGCTACAATACGCGCCGTCAAGATTGACCGGGACCGGGTCTTGCGTTTTCGCTGAATTTTCGAGCAAAAAAGAAGCGCAAGCTGTCCTTGCGAAACTCCCAGACACTGTCTCTGCGTTTGTCGCTCAAGGCCGCAACGTTTCACCACTAAAAGAGACACTGGCTGATTACCAATCAGCCGACACCCAACCTAATTAAAAACTGGACGCAACCCTGAGGTTTCCACCGTGCCTGATATGAAGCTATTTGCTGGTAACGCCACACCTGAACTAGCCCAACGTATTGCTGAACGTCTATACATCTCCCTTGGTGATGCTACTGTTTCTCGCTTCTCTGATGGAGAAGTGGCAGTGCAGATCAACGAAAATGTTCGTGGTAGCGATGTATTTATTATTCAATCAACTTGTGCACCAACCAATGACAATTTAATGGAATTGGTGGTAATGATTGACGCAATGCGCCGCGCTTCAGCAGGCCGTATTACTGCTGTCATCCCTTACTTTGGCTATGCACGCCAAGACCGTCGAGTGCGTTCTGCTCGTGTTCCAATTACGGCGAAAGTCGTTGCTGACTTTCTCTCTAACGTAGGGGTTGATCGGGTCTTAACCATTGACCTACACGCAGAGCAAATTCAAGGTTTCTTTGATGTACCGGTAGATAACATCTTCGGTACACCCGTTCTCTTGGAAGACATGAAAGCACGTAACTTAGAAGATCCTGTCGTCGTATCTCCGGATCTAGGTGGTGTGGTACGTGCTCGTGCAACAGCAAAAGCACTCGGTGATATTGATATCGCGATTGTCGATAAACGTCGTCCTCGTGCCAACGTCTCTGAAGTCATGAACTTAATCGGTGACGTTGAAGGCCGTGATTGCGTGATTGTTGACGATATGATCGATACCGGCGGAACCTTATGCAAAGCGGCTGAAGCACTTAAAGAGCGCGGAGCAAAACGTGTGTTTGCTTATGCAACCCATGCTGTCTTCTCAGGCAATGCCGCAAAAAACATCAAAAATTCTGTGCTTGACCAAGTGATCGTCACAGACTCCATCACTTTATCTAAAGAAATGGCAGCAACAGGTAAAGTTACCCAATTAACGTTATCAACCATGCTCGCCGAGGCTATCCGCCGAATCAGTAACGAAGAGTCTATCTCAGCGATGTTTAACTAAGCAGCGATAGTCTTGGATCGGTAAAATACCTCGTCAAATATGACGAGGTATTTTTGTTTCATGGCGTCGAGCATCAGCCATCTCGCCCTTTTGCATTTTTCTATGCTATCATACCGCGCTTTTTTCGTTTCCGAAGGGATCCTAGCCTTGAGTCAACCAATTAAATTACTTGTCGGTCTGGCCAACCCGGGCCCTGAATACGTCAATACTCGACATAATGCAGGAGCATGGGTCATCGAAGAACTGGCCCGAGTGCACAATACGACACTGAAAAGTGAAGTGAAGTTTTTCGGATTAACCGGTCGTATATTGGTTAATGGTGAAGATCTGCGTTTACTGATCCCAACGACTTATATGAATTTATCTGGTAAAGCCGTCGCAGCCCTTGCTAAGTTTTATCAAATCAAACCGGAAGAGATCATGATCGCTCATGACGAACTGGATCTTCCCCCCGGCGTGGCTAAATTTAAACAAGGTGGCGGGCATGGTGGTCATAATGGGTTAAAAGACACCATCAGTAAATTAGGCAACAATAAAGAATTCTATCGTCTTCGTATTGGCATTGGCCATCCAGGACACAAAGACAAAGTCGCAGGCTATGTGTTAAGTAAAGCTCCTAACAAAGAGCACGAGTGCATACTAGCAGCAGTAGATGAATCTGTTCGCTGTCTCGATATTTTACTGAAAGATGGCCTAACTAAAGCGCAAAACCGCTTACATACGTTCAAAGCTGAATAAGGTTACCAAACATGGGTTTTAAATGTGGCATTGTGGGTTTACCTAACGTAGGTAAATCAACCCTTTTTAATGCACTGACTAACGCAGGTATCGAAGCGGCTAACTTCCCGTTTTGTACTATTGAACCAAACACTGGTGTGGTACCAGTGCCTGATTTGCGTCTCGACGCCTTGGCAAAAATTGTTAATCCACAACGCATACTACCAACGACAATGGAGTTTGTTGATATCGCAGGTTTAGTGGCTGGGGCATCAAAAGGTGAAGGTTTAGGTAATAAATTTTTAGCCAACATCCGCGAAACCGATGCGATTGGTCACGTTGTCCGCTGCTTTGAGAACGAGAATATTGTTCACGTCGCCGGTAAAGTATCACCCATTGAAGATATCGAAGTGATCAACCTTGAACTCGCCTTAGCCGACTTAGACAGTTGCGAACGCGCGATTCAACGTCAAACGAAACGTGCAAAAGGCGGTGATAAAGACGCTAAATTTGAGCTTAGTGTCTTAGAAAAACTGTTGCCAGTACTGACTGAAGGTGGCTCTGCACGCTCTGTCCCCTTAAGCAAAGAAGAACTTGCTGCGGTTGGATACCTTAATTTCCTCACCCTTAAGCCAACCATGTACATTGCTAATGTGAATGAAGATGGCTTTGAAAATAACCCCTATTTAGACGCGGTCCGTGCTCATGCAGCCCAAGAAAATGCCTCTGTCGTGGCCGTGTGTGCTGCTATTGAAGCCGAACTTTCTGAATTAGAAGAAGAAGAGCGTGCTGAGTTTCTTGCCGATCTGGGTATTGAAGAACCAGGCTTAAACCGAGTGATTCGTTCAGGGTATGAACTGCTTGATTTGCAAACTTACTTTACCGCAGGGGTTAAAGAGGTCCGTGCTTGGACCGTTCCGGTAGGCGCGACAGCTCCTCAAGCAGCAGGAAAAATCCACACCGATTTTGAACGTGGATTTATCCGTGCCGAAGTGATCGGTTACAATGACTTCATCCAGTACCAAGGCGAGAGTGGTGCCAAAGAAGCGGGTAAATGGCGTTTAGAAGGCAAAGATTATATTGTCAAAGATGGTGATGTCATTCATTTCCGCTTTAACGTATAAAACCTAACCACTATCGAAAGAAGCCAACACAATGTTGGCTTTTTTTTGCATCGAACTTTCATGGCTTACTTTTACATTCATCGCTAATAAACCATGATCATCTGCTTGACGTACAATGAGAAAATCACTCGGTTTGGGATAGATTTTGATCAGAAATAGCTAGCTTTGTTTAAAAAAAACTCGAACAGTTGGTTTTGAGGAATTTATTCAAAAAAACTATTGACGCTCTACAGCCATATCCGCATAATGCGCACCGTTCGCAGCGAGAAGGCAACTTCGAAACTCCGAGCGTAACGCTGGCTGTGAGTGATAAGCAGTTTAGCAATTGGCTACGTAGCTCAGCTGGTTAGAGCACATCACTCATAATGATGGGGTCACAGGTTCGAATCCCGTCGTAGCCACCATTTCCTAAGTGTTCTTTGAGTAGAATAGTTAGGAAATAATGCGGAAATGGCGAAATTGGTAGACGCACCAGATTTAGGTTCTGGCGCCGCAAGGTGTGAGAGTTCAAGTCTCTCTTTCCGCACCATTTATCGATAGGCTGCCTAAGGGCTACTTATCACCGTAGGTCTATCGCCAAGCGGTAAGGCAGCGGCTTTTGATGCCGCCATTCCCTGGTTCGAATCCAGGTAGACCTGCCATTATTTCTTTAGGTTTCAATACATAAAAACTATTGGAACTGATGGCGAGAATAGATTATAGTTTCTCGCTCTAAAAAGATGGCTACGTAGCTCAGTTGGTTAGAGCACATCACTCATAATGATGGGGTCACAGGTTCGAATCCCGTCGTAGCCACCACTTATTTTACCTCTTCCTTTGAGATTAGGTACAATAACGAGATGCGGAAGTGGCGAAATTGGTAGACGCACCAGATTTAGGTTCTGGCGCCGCAAGGTGTGAGAGTTCAAGTCTCTCCTTCCGCACCATTATCTCGTTATAAAAGTAAAGTTTTGCGGAAATGGCGAAATTGGTAGACGCACCAGATTTAGGTTCTGGCGCCGCAAGGTGTGAGAGTTCAAGTCTCTCTTTCCGCACCATATTAGAGGTCAGCAGTAGATAGCTGTTAACCGATGTAGGTCTATCGCCAAGCGGTAAGGCAGCGGCTTTTGATGCCGCCATTCCCTGGTTCGAATCCAGGTAGACCTGCCAACTATTTAGTTCCATCAATACTGTGTCAGCATTGACTGAATTTGCGGTGGTGGCGAAATTGGTAGACGCGCTAGCTTCAGGTGCTAGTGTCCGTTAGGACGTGAGGGTTCAAGTCCCTCCCTCCGCACCAAGTTCAGTATTACAGGTCTATCGCCAAGCGGTAAGGCAGCGGCTTTTGATGCCGCCATTCCCTGGTTCGAATCCAGGTAGACCTGCCAATTACAACGATGATTTGAGTCAATCAAGTTATCTAAAAAATTTGTGCGGAAGTGGCGAAATTGGTAGACGCACCAGATTTAGGTTCTGGCGCCGCAAGGTATGAGAGTTCAAGTCTCTCCTTCCGCACCATTTATTGAGTTAGCATAGCCTGCTATCAACAACAGGTCTATCGCCAAGCGGTAAGGCAGCGGCTTTTGATGCCGCCATTCCCTGGTTCGAATCCAGGTAGACCTGCCAATTACAACGATGGTTTGAGTCAATCAGATTATCTACAAAATTTGTGCGGAAGTGGCGAAATTGGTAGACGCACCAGATTTAGGTTCTGGCGCCGCAAGGTGTGAGAGTTCAAGTCTCTCCTTCCGCACCATTGATTAGTCGTGGCTACGTAGCTCAGCTGGTTAGAGCACATCACTCATAATGATGGGGTCACAGGTTCGAATCCCGTCGTAGCCACCATTTATCGTTAGTTACTGTTGAACAGTTGCTTTATCGATAAGACTGTTATTAAATTAACAGCATTGTAGGTCTATCGCCAAGCGGTAAGGCAGCGGCTTTTGATGCCGCCATTCCCTGGTTCGAATCCAGGTAGACCTGCCAATTACAATGATGATTTGAGTCAATCAAGTTATCTAAAAAATTTGTGCGGAAGTGGCGAAATTGGTAGACGCACCAGATTTAGGTTCTGGCGCCGCAAGGTGTGAGAGTTCAAGTCTCTCCTTCCGCACCATTTATAAAAAAACCCAGCTTATGCTGGGTTTTTTATTATCACTTAAATCTTAATTAACCTGAGATCTGGTTAAGCCAGAACTAAGCAATTACTCTCTAACAGCTCAAACTCTTGAGCTGTTAGATCTAGACTGGGCTTTTTATCCCTCAAGCAGTACGCGATTAATCCGCCCAACAGATTCA
>NZ_VHTC01000029.1:0-34797 GCF_013048685.1 Vibrio sp. A8-1 | reverse complement strand
GTCAGTTCTGAGTGAAATCATCACGTCAGTCGTTGAGAAGAAACCGTACCCGAACGTTTTTGATCTATAAACTGCACATGCTTCTTCAGGCATGGTAAGTCAAGATACCTCGGTGAACGCTTACAAAAAAAGATAGTGTCGATTGATGATGAGTTAAAATAAAAAATGAAAACAACATTTGGAATATTCCCCATGCAAGAGTAATTTTCCATCGATAGAATCGGACGATCCAAGCAGAAGCCATAGCAAAGGATCCGGTAATAAAATAAGCGAGAACAAAAATCGCTGAGATAATTTCGTTACTGTATCCATTATTCATTAATAAAATATAGGAGAAAAATAAAAAAACAATTCCCTTACATAATAGTAAGTGGTTTTTATTTTTTATGCTGCATAGAGCAATGCTTAAGGTCATTAAGCTTTCAAATAATAGAATAAGACCAAAGGTATTTTTAGGGAATAATAGCTGTTGATTCAATCCATCAAAAAAGATAAAGGCACCAGTCATCACCCACAGAATTCCGAAAAGCCATAGGTAAAGTGAGTGTTTTTTAACAAAGTCGGAACCTAAAAGTAGTAAAGCAATCTGTAACATGTTGAGCCTATTCTTATTCTTTAACTACAGAGATGAAATGAAGATAAAAATATCTTATGAATGGAGTCTACCTAAAACCTGAACCAATGACTGTCTGCATATGTCACCTTCTGTCTTGGTTATTTTGATTAATATGAGGATTGGGTCATTTTCCGTCTTTTTGATGGTTTTTTATTGGGGGGATTATTTTTAAGCCATTGTATAATAAGGATTATTTTTCCATACAATCCCATACATTAGTTACCGAGTATGAAGCAATAAAACGCTGTATAATTGCGCTCTATGTCTATTTACTCTGGTGAGTGATTTATCCCACCACTGACGAAGTGTGAGTAATCAATACTATGTTGACTAATATCCAAAGCGATCTACCCGAATGGGCAGCAAAAATTTATCCAGAGAGCAAAGGCTGGGATCGTATTCGTAAGAACTGGCGTTTTCGTTTGTGGGCGTTGCTGCATCCCCAAGCTGTGCGGCGGATGTTATCACTGGTTGAGCAGCCTATTCTCGCTAAGGTGCTGAATGACAATCCACAGCTATTAGAAAGACCACTTAAACCCTACCTCTGTGTTGATTTATCGCTAATGCAAAGAGTGGAGTTCCTTGAGCAGCATTTTTTATTTGTCGCTGAGCGTTTTGGTGAGCGTTGTACGGAGATCATGTCTGATCAAGGTGTGAGCTTATTATCTATCGAAGATAAAAATGGCGAAGCCTATGATATCCGTTTAAACCGAGGAGCCAGTCGTGAGGGATCGATTGGTTTAAGCTTAGTGAATCAAGCGGGGACTACGATTTATTCGATTAGCTTTCATTTTTCTGATCACGGTAAAACGGTGTATATTGGAGCTTTGCAAGGTCCAAGTGAAAAGATTGAAAATCGTCAGCAAATCATTAAAGATTTAACGCGTACAGTACACGGCTTACGGACGAAAGCATTAATGGTTGAGTTAGCCTTATTAGTATCTCGTCAGTTGGGTGTTGAGCGCTGTTATGCGATTTCTAATCGCGGCCATATTTACCAAGCGCTGCGTTATATTGGTTCTAAGCGTAATAAAGTCAGTTTTGATTATGATGAGCTATGGACAGAATATGAGGCAGAGAAAATCAGTCGTTATAGGTATCGCGTTGCGATGATGCCAGCACGTAAAGAGATCGAGACCTTAAACCGTAATAAACGTCGCCTGTATACCAAACGTTATCAATGGTTAGATGAGTTAGAGTTAGCTATTGGTGAGCGACTTAAGCAATTGAGCTGTTAATTATTCAAATTGTACAACAATATCCTTTCATAATGTCACGTCTATAGTAGATAAAGGGCTGCTCAGCCCTTTATTTAATCTATCCCCTTCCTATTTGAAGCTGCAGCGGTATTGGCTACGTTCGTTCATCCAATCACATAGCCTATCTATGTGCATGGGGACTCACTCACTTTTCGCCTGCCTGCAACTCCAAGTTGTTTGGGTATATGGTTTAATGAAAGGTCTCAATATAGAGATTTTCCACCTTACTTCTTGCCCATTCTGTACGACGTAAAAACTTCAAGGAAGATTTGATTGACGGATCGCTTTTAAAACAGTTTAGGCTAATTCGTTGCGCTAATCCTTGCCAGCCATAATGTTCTACCAATTGAGTCAGAATTTTTTCTAAGGTTAGGCCGTGTAAAGGATTATGCGGCTGCGCATGCGGATCGTTTGTGTGCATAAAAATAGCATAAATGATGATTGAGCTGCCAAGTATAGCGTGCTTAGTAATAAATGTGCAGTAGGGCAGATCTTTGCATCATCAAGATGCCAATTTGTTGGTTATTTGTTAGCTTATGGTTTCTTTTTGTGGTTACTTTCTACTTATGGCGTTTAGCATAGATTATATCGAACCATCATTGCTGACCGGCCAAATCAACTCATGAGTCAAGGAATCGATGAGCAGAGTGAACATTAAATGGCTGAATGAGCTTTAATATGCGATCAACGAATACCTTATTAGTATTGATGGTTGGTATGAGTTCGACGCTGATTGGCATCGGCTTATCTCGCTTTGCATTTACCCCTTTAATACCGATGTTATCGAGCGAGGGGTGGTTTTCGGTCGTTGAGACCAGTTACCTCGGTAGCTTGAATTTACTGGGCTATTTGATTGGAGCCTTGAGTGCTCATCGTTTAGCGCAGCAGGTCGGAGATCGCTTATTATTGACCGTTGCTGCTTTGGTGGTCAGTGTTAGTTATTTTGTCTGTTTTTTGCCTATCCACTATCTGTGGGTTGCTGGTTGGCGTGTTCTTGCTGGTGTTGCTGGTGGACATTTAATGGTCATTGGCCCAGCATTCGCTTTGCTGCATAGCCATAAAAATTATCGCAATGCGGTTATGACTATGATCTTCATGGGCATAGGTTTAGGTGTAGTACTTTCTTCTGCGATTATCCCGCTCCTACTTCGTTTTAGTCTTTCGATAACCTGGTTAGCTATCGGTAGTCTCTCTTTGTGTATTAGTGCTGTGATGATATTCGGCTTACGGCAACTGCCTGCTATATCTCACCCATCTTTATCCTCGGAACCTTCATCGTCTTTTGCCACTGGCGCTGTTTGGTTAGTGATTGCGGCTTATGCGCTTGATGCCGCCGGTTTTATTCCGCACACCATTTTTTGGGTTGATTATTTGGTTCGTGAGCGGAACTTCACGCAACCACAAGCGTTATGGTTGTGGTTTGCGTTTGGCGGTGGCTGTCTTAGCGGGCCATTGATTGCCAAATGGTTGGTATCGCAATTATCTTGGCACAGAGCGCTCTGGGTTGCTTACGCACTCAAAGCGTTCGCCATTTTTTTGCCAGTGCTGACCGCGATGCCAGTGTTACTGTTTTGTTCAGCTTTCATCGTCGGAGCATTGACACCAGGTATTGTCGCGTTAACCGCAGGCCGAATTGCTGAGTTAGTTGGCACGACACGACATCAATATTATTGGGGTAGGGCAACGGCTGGTTTTGCTTTATTACAAGCATTATCGGGTTGGGGCATGTCCTTTTATTATCAGAAAGTAGGTGAGTACGCCCCGCTATTTATCACGGCGGCACTATTAATGTTATTCGGTTTGCTTTGTATCTGGGCAAGCCCATTTTTTCGATCAAAATCGGTGAAACAGTCATGTTAACGCTTTATTTAAATGCCACTTCCCCTTATGCGCGGTTAGTGCGCATTTGTGCACTAGAAAAACAAATTCCGTTAAATTTAGCCATGGTCGATCCGTGGGCTTCACCGGATACACTTTTGCAGGTTAACCCAGCGGCAAAAGTTCCCGTGTTAATCACGGACGCAGGTGTTGCCTTGAGTGAAACCTTACTTATCCTGCAATACTTGGATATTCACTCTCCTTGTGCGCCGAGAATGGATGATGATGAGCAAGTGATGCAATGGTTAGGTCTAGGTCAAGCATTAATGGATAGCGCTTTTCAGACGGTGATCGCCAATAAATATGGTGAGCCCGATGGAGGTGAATTGGCTTTGCGTCGTCAGCATGCCATACAGAGAATGTTGACTCAGCTTGAAAGTCAATGCTTACCGTTTGCTAACAAACCATTCACCACTGCCCATTGTTCGATTGCAGTAGGATTAGCTTATCTCGATTTTCGTTTGAGTAAGCTGAATTGGCAACGCTCTTATCCACAGTTAGCAAGCTGGTACGCACAAATCACACAGCGCCCCAGTTTTCAACAAACTCAATTTTCCTAGTGAGCCCACGGATTTCTGCTCGCTATCTTGAGTCATGCTCAGTACGATAACGGTTTGTTCAATATCAATGTGAAGTAGACATGACTCGTACCCGTATTCTTATTTCTGAATCAACCAATCCTTGGTTTAACTTAGCGGTTGAAGATACGATTTTCCGCTCGATGCCCGCCGATCAGCGTATCCTGTTTTTGTGGCGCAATGCCGATACTGTCGTTATTGGACGAGCGCAAAATCCATGGCGAGAGTGCCGAACTGAGCGCATGGAACACGATGGAGTGAAACTGGCGCGCCGACAGACGGGTGGTGGCGCGGTTTTTCATGATTTGGGCAATACTAATTTTACTTTTATGGCGGGCAAACCTGAGTACGATAAACAGGTGTCGACGCAGATTGTATTAGCGGGATTACAACAACTGGGTATTCACGGCGTGGCCAATGGACGTAATGATTTGGTGCTGCAAGATGAAGACGGGGTGCGCAAATTCTCTGGCTCAGCTTATCGAGAAACGCTTGATCGCGGCTTTCATCACGGCACTTTACTCTTGAGTGCGGACATGAGCCGCTTAGCGGATTACCTTAACCCTGATCCCAAAAAACTGCAGGCGAAAGGGATTACTTCGGTTAAGTCTCGTGTGATTAACCTTAATAGCGTTAAAGCGGATATTGACCACCAGCAAGTATGCGATGCGATCATCCACGCTTATTTACAGCATTACCAACAAGATGCCCAAGTTGAGTACATTTCTCCTGAACAGTTTACTGATTTGCCTGGTTTTGAAGACAAGTTTTCGAAACAAAGCAGTTGGGATTGGAACTTTGGCCAAACCCCACCTTTTACTCATCATTTGGATGAGCGTTTTACATGGGGAGGAGTAGAAATCTTTCTCGATGTTGAGCAAGGAGTGATTCAGCAAGCGACGATTTTCAGTGATATGCTCGATCCTTACCCGATGGAGCGATTAGCACAAAAAATGACTCATATACCCTATGATCGCTGTGCTATTGCTTTGTGCATTGAGCAATTAGCACAGCCACACTCAGAGTATGCAAAGGAGCTGAAAGCGTTGTCAGCATGGATAATGACTGCTTGTTGAGTATTGACTGAGTGAACCATACCCTCTTGTGACAAAATCAAATTGAGCCAGCCATGTTTACTGGGTAGCTTGTAGATAATACCCCATGCCGCGTTTGGTTTTGAGCAGCGGGGCGGTGAAAGGGTCGTCAATTTTTTTGCGTAATCGGCGCATGTAAACATCGACCACATTGGTTAATGGATCTTGATGCATTCCCCAAACGTTAGCCAGAATTCGCTCGCGACTAAAAATATGCCCAGGTTTATTCATCAATAATTCCAAAATTGACAACTCTTTGGCGGTCAACTCAATGGGTTGATTGTCTCGTGTGACCTGCATTGTTGGCAAACAGAGTACTAAATCTGCGACTTGTAGTGTGGGTAATGGACTGGATTCAGAGTGACGTCGCTGTAGCGCATCTAAACGAGCCAGTAACTCTTCAAAATGGAATGGCTTAGCAAGATAATCGTCTGCGCCGGTACGCAAGCCTTTGACTCGTTCATCGACATCGCCTAGGGCAGAGAGCATTAAGATGCGGACATCAATGCCTGCCGAGCGAATTTGTTGGCAGATGGTCAGTCCATCACAATGAGGTAGCATGCGATCTAAAATCAGCAGATCAGGTTCATAGCTGATGACCGTTTCTACTGCGTATTGGCCATCATTCAGGTGTTGGATCTGATGACCTTCTGCTTTTAAGCCTCGTTCGATAAAACTTGCGATTCTAGGATCATCTTCAATTAATAAAATGCGCATCCTAAACCTCTTCCAGTGGAAAGCTAAGGGTCACTTGGCTACCTTGATTAAGCTGGCTAGCGATCTTGATCTCGCCATTTAATTGTTTAGCCATGCTCTGAGCTAAGGTTAAGCCTATACCGAGTCCGTCAGGACGATATTGTTTGCCATTGTTAGCGCGAAAATAGCGTTCAAAAATACGCTCAAGGTCATCGCTAGCGATACCAATACCTTGATCGCTGAGCTGAAACAATACTTGGTTGGGTTCGAGCATTAACGTTAGTGTAAGTGGCTGTTTTTTCGGGTCATAACGTAATGCGTTATCAACAATAATACGGATAATCATTAATAGTTTATCTAAGTCGGTATAGCAAATCAGCGTTTGCCAATTGGCTTGTGCTGGATGAGTCGACTCAACGATAACTTGTTGCGAATTGGCGAGTAAGTTCGCTTGCCGCCCAACCGCTTGCCAAATCGCCTCAAGTGTCATCGCGGTGAGAGTCGGCTGAAATAATTGTTCATCTTGGCGGATCAGCATTAATAGATCATCAATTCGGTAAGATAAATGCATCGCTGACTCGTTAATACGTTGTAAAGTTTGCCGATACTCGTCGTCACTATTGTGACGACTGCGTAGGGTGATTTGCGCTTCGCCTAAAATCGCTGTCGCAGGGGTACGTAGCTCGTGGCTGACGTTGGCAAAAAACTCTTTTTGCTGATGTTTGGCTTTTTCTAGGGTTTGCAGTGCTTGAGCGAGTTCTTGGGTGCGTGCGGTCACTTCTTTTTCAATCAGCTGGCGCGAAGCCATTTCCTGTTGCTGAGCTTGCTCTAGGCTTTGTGCCATATAGTTGAAGTGGCGAGCGAGGGTTTTTAGCTCATAAGGGCCACTGATGGCAATTCGGTGATCCAGTTGACCTTGCTCTAACGCGGTAGTGCTTTTGACCAATTCCGCCAATGGTTTTGATAAGGTTCTCAGTAGCCAACCACCGAGTAATCCACCTAAAATCACGCCAATCACGGCGAGACTGATGATCACGCTTCTCACGTTCGATAACGCGCTCATCGCTGCACTTTCATAACGAGCAGTACGCTGTTGTTGCACACTGATCGCTTGATTGAGTAACTGGCGAAGATCGGTGTTATCTACTTGATCAAAGGATTGGCTAAGTAGCAGCCAGCGTTCATCATCATCGGTGATTTTAGCGATTTCCCATGAGCGTAGCGCCTGTTTTAAACTGGCGAAGTTGGTTTCAAATAAAGAGATGACTTTAATTTGCTGAGTGATCTCCGCAAAGTCTTGCTGAGTTAAACTCTGTTGCTGAGCTTGTTCGGTGAGTTGATTGAGCTTTTCCAGTAAATCTTCAATTTTGGCAAAGCGTAGGTCGCGTTTTAAGGTACTGCCATCTTTTATCAATAGATATTCGGCAAGCCAGATCTTCAATTGTTGTTTTTCGGTACTCAGTTGCATGAAGTTTTGCAAAATTTGGCTAGAAATTTGTCCACGCTGAATATGCTCATTAGCGACCTGATTTGACCAATAAGCCGCTCCTGCCTGAGCCAAAATCAGCGACAGTAAAAGTGCCAATACAAACGATAATTGATAGCGAAACACAGCCATTTCCTCACAGCATAGCGTCAATAACTGCAGAGTAAGCGATTTATGCACTCACGGTAAACCATGTTCATCTTAGGTTAATATTCGCGCAGGGTTTAGGTTCATTGAAGCGCGTTACAGTAGTCACTCAAATTACCTAAACCAGTAAGGCAGAGACTATGCAACGCATCCATAAAACACTTTCTATTTCAGCACTATTATTATCCAGCGTGTTACCGTGGGCAGCTCAGGCTTCTTCGCCGGTTGTGAATAATAATATTACCCATCAAGAAGTGCTCAATGCTCAACAGGCATGGGGCGAGGCATTAATCAATATCAGCCAAACGTATGAAAAACAAGGCCATGCGGCGGCAAAAACGTTAGCCAGCCAAGTGTTGGATCAAGCTTATGGTTACCAACAAGGCGCGGTACTTTTCAAACCGACGCTCGCCAGTGGTCAGCAAACTTTTCGTACCGATGTGGCTGGAGCGTTAGCCTATTTTGTCGGTGGCAATAGTGATTATGCGCAAGACTCTGGCTTTGCTTTAAAAGGTTGGAAGGAATACCGTTTTGAAAATGCTGCGGTTTATATTAATGGTGATTTAGCCTTGACCATGGGCAATGTCATATTGGTTGATAAGCAAGGGCAAACCACGATGGTGGATAAAAGCTGGGCCTTTAAGAAAGATGAGCAAGGTCAACTTCGTATCGTCTTGCACCACTCTTCTTTACCTTATCAACCTTAAGGCTTAATACCATTAAGCTTCGATACAGAGCCGGTGGCGATGCGACCGGCTTTTTCTATCTGAGCGATTGAATACACTATTATTGGCGTTTACTATGACTATGACTATGACTATGACTATGACTATGACTATGATGTTTTTCCTTTAACTGCTGACGAAACCGAGCGAGATGAAATTGGGAGCGAGGTTGCTGACTGCATGTTCTATGACTATGTTGATGCTGTGAATCTAGGCGCTGTTGGTGATTATCATCGACAAAGAAAGAGGCCACGCTCGCGGTTAATAAACCAAAGAGGGTGATGCCCGTTAACATGAGAAACACCGCAACGCCGCGGCCAAAAGCGGTCACTGGATACATATCGCCATAGCCTACGGTGGTAATGGTGGTCATTGCCCACCAAAGCGCATCACTATAATCTTCAATTGGACTGTCGCTGCCTCTCTCCACCAAATAGACAAACGCTGAACTTAGCATCACGGTTAATAAGCTGGTTAAGCCAATAAAACTGAGGGTTTTTTGCCGTAAGACCGCTTTGGTTTGCCGCCAGGTTCTCGGTAAAATAAACAGAATACGTATAAAACGTAATGGTCTTAGGAATGGCATCGCAACAATCAAGACATCAGGCCAATTTTGCATTAAATAGCGGCCACGCTGTTGGCTGAGCAAAATTTTAATGGCTAATTCAGTGGCGAAAACGCCCCACACTAACCAAATCAATTGATTGATAAAGTGGCGTTCTTCTTGGTCTAGCTGAGCGACATCGGGTATTAAAGCCAATAGTACATAAATGAGCGATAAGATAAGCATTGGCACTTCGGTTTTGCTCTCGAAGGCGGCCAGTAATTTTGCGCGTTGTTTTAGGTTCATAATTCTAATGTCATTGTGCGTGGTTTGATAAAAGGTTGTCTGCGTTTAGATGCTATCGGTTAATTGAGTGATACGCGCGCAGAGTGCTTCGGCTAATTGGTGGCTAGCGAGGTTGCGCTCAATGATCGAGTGGGCGAGCTTTCCTTGTTGTATCACCCTGAGCCATTCATCGATCATCGCGCTAAATCCTTTGTTGGTCAGCATCGGTGTCCAATCTGGCGAAGCCAGTCGTTGCTGCTGATTATTCTGCCAGTGTATACCTTCAGAAAAAGAGTGAAATTGATAACTTTGATTAACGAACTGCGCACTAATAGATTCACTCGTAATGCCACATTGTCGATTCATTGAAGCATGCAACAAAGTGGCTCCATGTTGCCATTGAATATCGATTCGCGCTAACTGTTTGCCGGCCATTTGATGGGTGATGTAAGCGTCTTGCAAATCCGCTTTAGCGTAGAGATTGATGCTGTCTAATGGATGGATGAAGTCATCAAACAAGAAGGTACGAATATCACCAGGTAAAGCATGGCGATTTTTCTCCCAGCGTAAGCCGAGTAAGTCGTCTCCTAAGCCTTGCTGTACTCCGACCAAATGTTGATTTAATAGAGGAAGATGGCGACGATTAAACCCGACATAAAGCGGTTGTT
This sequence comes from Vibrio sp. A8-1, assembly GCF_013048685.1. Taxonomy (NCBI): domain Bacteria; kingdom Pseudomonadati; phylum Pseudomonadota; class Gammaproteobacteria; order Vibrionales; family Vibrionaceae; genus Vibrio; species Vibrio sp. A8-1. Next base: position 24,821 of record NZ_VHTC01000029.1, on the reverse strand, counting down.
GGTATTGTTCAGCCAATGCGTACAATTGTTCGCAATCAGCCGCGCTGTTTGCTAATGGTTTATCGACAAATGTGGCGATACCATGACGTAAGAAAAAAGCCGCAATCTCAGGATGAGCGGCCGTTGCCGCGTGGATCATCACGGCATCGACTTGGAATTTGAGCAGATCTTGATATTGGGTACAGGTTTTAGTAATCCGATATTGAGCGGCTAAATGCGCAAGAGTGTGCTGATTTCGAGTGCAAAAGACCAGTTCAACCTCGGGACGTTGGGTTATCACGGGTAAGTAAGCTTTTTGGGCGATATCCCCCAAGCCAATAATGCCTATTTTGATCATCGTTATCTAAACTGGTTCGCTTCACAATGAGATCAAGACTAACACTTGCTCTAAAAATCGGTAAGTGTATTGCCGAGAAATTGGGAAGACGATCTTTGTCATTCCTAAGATAAATCCGAGAACGAGTCATACAATAGGCCATAATGATTTAGAACGGGCTCTCTTTATTTAACTCATTGCAAACCTCAATAATCGCTAAAGAAAGTCCAGAGCGGATCACTTGTTGTTGGCGCTGTAGTTGTAAGTGATAGAAGTCGAGATCGATGTCGCCGTCAGGATCAACCATCGTCACGGGTAACAACCCTCTGTTTTGGACAAGATTTAATGCTTTTATGGCGTGAATCACTTTAGGATCGGTAAAGCTGTACTCCATGGCATCACTATTCAATTGATTACGCAGTTTGATGATAGCTTCGATATCATGATAAGTGTCATCGGTCACCACGCCTAGGCCATATAAGAGCTTTAAGCGAACAGAAAGGTTACCAAGTGGTCCAGTGTCGTCTAATAATGGCCCAACAACCGATTGCACCGCAAAATTATCTTTGCGAAAAATACGCTGCATCAGTGCATCAACCGCTTGGGTTAATATGTCAACGGTTGTGATAAAAAAGCCACGCACAGAGGGGGCGTTGTTCAGTTGTTCTAAAATATCGATTTCGTCAATTTTCTGTGCCATATACTATCTAATTTAAGGTTGAGATGGGAAGGCGGTGTCCTTCCCATCTTAGTGTCACGTTAAAGCTGATGATAAATTGCTTCAATTTTTTGTACTTCGACACTGTTTTCTTTTAAGCCTGAATAATGTGCCAGCGTTTTTGGGATCCCGCGTTCTTTGAGTGAAGCTTGCAATTCAATGGATTGCGGATCGTTACGGTTGGTATATTTTAGGGCGGCGGCAATCCCTTTCAGTAAGGTTGTATTATCTGTGCCGTACTCTATTGTACCGAGTAATGGCTTGATTAATCTATCATTCGGCCCTAATTTTCGTAGAGGTTGACGTCCAACGCGATCCACTTCATCGACTAAGTAAGGATTTGCAAAACGCGATAAGATTTTTTCGATGTACGCATGATGCATTGTGCGATCAAACCCATAACGCTGGATGAGCACTTCTCCACTCTCTTGCATCGCTTGTTTGACCTCGGCGCGTATCTCTGGGTCTTCAATGGCTTGACGAATGGTATGGTGTCCTTTCAAACAGCCCAAGTAAGCGGTAATACAGTGTCCGGTATTGAGGGTAAACAGTTTCCTTTCGATAAAAGCCATCAGATTTTGGGTGGTTTCCATGCCCTTGATACAAGGAATTTCGCCTTTAAACTGCTGCTCATCGACAATCCATTCACTGAAGCTTTCAACCGTGACGTCAAGTGGATCATCGTTGGCGGCTTCGGCGGGAGGGACAATTCGATCGACGGCTGAGTCAACAAATCCAATATATTGTTCAGCTTTGGCTTGGAGATCAGAGGATAAATACTTAAACACCTCGGTTTTTAAGTGGCTAGTGCCTCGTACCATATTTTCACAAGCGATAATATTAAGAGGTTGTTGATTACCGGCCGCAAAACGCGCTTCAATCCCTTTGGCGATGGTTTTTGCAATCATATCCAATACGGCGGGACCGACAGCCGTGGTGACTAAATCGGTGTTAACCATTCGTTCAATGAGCTCATGGCTCGCGGAGTTAACGGCGGTTACCTTAGTAACGGTATCAATCTGACAGTCATGACCGACAATCTTAACTTTATACTGTTGTTGATGACTAAGTTGATCCACTAAGGGTTCATTAACATCGGCGAATGTGACTTGAATGTGCGCATCGGCGAGTAGTTTTCCAATAAAACCACGGCCAATATTACCGGCACCAAAATGTACTGCATTTTTCATAATTCATTACCTACCAAATAGTGACTGACAAAGATTGGGGTGAGGTCAGCATAAATTACGGGGGATGCTGGCCTCGTTTGCCTCAAGAGCAAAGGCAATTAGGCCGCTTGGGCATTGTTCAAAATTGCCAAGATCTCTTTGATGTTATTGGTCGAGGTCAGGGTGTTGATGGCCTCTGGATCATCAAGGGCATTGGTAATGGCAGTAATGACTTGAATATGGTCATCATTTTTGGCGGCAATACCGATCACTAATTTGGCGATATCGTTTTCATCGTCGCTAAATTGGACTCCGGATGGGTACTGACAAATGACAATACCCGTTTTGATGACTCGATCTTTGGCTTCAATTGTGCCGTGAGGAACCGCGATCGATTCACCTAAGTAGGTCGAGACTAATTGTTCTCTAGCAAGCATCGCATCAACATATTCCGGGTACACGTAGCCAAGTTCTACTAGCTTATTACCAGCAAAGCGAATGGCTTCCTCTTTATGGCTTGCGGTTAAACCTAGGTAGATATTGTCTTTCTGTAAGCTAAAAATGGAAGGCTGCTGAGGGTCAAAATATTCATCATTAGCGGCGACTAACGGTGCTTTAATGAGACAACTGTCATTGGCTGCTTTGGGATGTGTGGCGGCCAGCAGTTGGATGACTAATTGGTTATACATGTCGCTATCAAGAAAATTGGTGAGTGATAGATGCTGGGCATTAGGAGCGTGTTTACGTGCTCTGTCAGTGAGATCTTTATGGGTGATCACAATATCCACATCTTGTGGCAAGTTATTGATCGCCAGATTTGTGATGGTGATGTTTAAGCCTGCTGCTTGGGCTTTCTTACGCAATAAACTGGCCCCCATCGCGCTTGATCCCATCCCTGCATCACAGGCCACAATGATGTTTTTGATATGGTTTAGTTTGAGATCATGCTTAGCTGGCGACGGTTTAGCTTGTTCTGCTGTTGTGGATTTTAACGTGTTCATTTGCGCAGTAGCTTTGGCGAGTGAATCTTGATCGCCCTCTTCATCGGTTGAATGCTGAGCTTTCATGAGAATGGCAGCAACAATGAAGGAGACGGCAGCCGCGGCAAAAATAGAGCAGATCACACCAAGCATGGATGCTTTATTGGTCATTAATAAAATGGCAAAAATAGAACCTGGTGAGGCAGGAGAGACAATGCCTGCATTGAATAGCGTTAAGGTAAAGATTCCAGTCATTCCTCCAGCAATCGCGGCTAAGATCAAGCGAGGATTCATCAGTATGTAAGGGAAGTAAATCTCATGGATACCACCGAAAAAGTGAATAATCGTTGCCCCACCAGCGGTTTGACGAGCGGTCCCTTTACCAAACACCATATAGGCTAATAAGATACCTAATCCCGGTCCTGGGTTAGCCTCAATCAGGAAGAAAATGGATTGCCCTGTTTCGCTGGCTTGTTGAATGCCAAGTGGAGAGAAAATACCGTGATTAATGGCATTGTTAAGAAATAGAATTTTCGCAGGTTCGACGAAAATGGATGTTAATGGAAGTAGGTGTGCTGCGACCAAAAAGTTAACGCCAGCCGCTAAAACATCCGATAGCACTTTGACAAAAGGGCCGATTAAATAAAAGGCGATGACGGCGCAGATCATACCGATAATACCAGCAGAGAAATTGTTCACTAACATTTCGAAGCCGCTTTTAATCTTGCCATCAACACGTTTATCAAAGTATTTGATGGCCCAGCCGCCCATTGGCCCGACGATCATTGCGCCCATAAACATAGGAATGTCCGTACCGACGATAACCCCCATGGTGGTTATTGCACCGACAACGGCACCTCGTTCACCACCGATTAACTTACCCCCGGTATAACCGATCAGCAGAGGCAGCAAGTAGGTGATCATCGGGCCAACTAAAGAAGCTAATGTTTCATTGGGTAACCAACCTGTAGGAATAAAAAGTGCGGTAATAAAGCCCCAAGCGATAAACGCACCAATATTGGGCATAACCATGTTTGATAAGAAACGGCCAAAATTTTGTATCTTGACCTTAGCATCTGGTGATAACATATCCGTTCCCCGTTCGATGTTCTAAAGAAGTAGTGTGATAACGGTTCGTCTAAAACCGTTGGTTGCTTAGTACCCAATCAATCTATCACACAATTTTACGTTAGAGCTGACAACGGGTTTTTTGTGATCTATCACGCTATAACTGTCTTTTAGCTGTGCTCATTACGTGATTCTCTTCACCATTTTGCTGTGTAATTAATTTACATCTTCTTTGTTTTTATTTTGTCAACTTATTTTAGTTGCGCCATGTATCAAATTGGGTGATTTCTGTTTGTCTCATATGGTGATCTATATCTCAATTAAGTAACAATGATTGATTTGTTTGAATAATTGTGTGATCTAAGTATCGTGCTGATTTTTGCCTATTATTAAAAAACTAAATAATTGACGATGTTTAAATGATTTCTGTAATTTAAGTACAGTTTGACGAAATGGTGTGAGGATGCATTATCAGAATATTCCTTCACCAATTGTTTTCTCATCTGATGTTACTGAGTGATGAAGAGGGGTAGTATCGCCTGCCACCTTTGCATACAGTTACAGCGACATTCATTGGCTCTTTATCTATGCTTATGGTGGATGGATTCGTTTGATGTTGATTGGCAATCTCAAGTTGTTTCGGGATATCAATGTCAGACAGAGAGGTAATTTATCGCTACTTATTATAAAAATAAAAAAGAGATCCATGTCAGAAGCTGCTTAACCTAGTATAGCCCAATCAAGCAAAACGTTTAGTCATTGCGGGTTACCTGCTAGAATCCAAGAATTCCACCTTAGTATTAATAGAATCAATGAAAGAAAAGGTTATCGTTTCTGTTTCATCTATCCACGGCACGCGACACTTCCATTTAGGTAAGTGGTATCGGCATGTTTTAAAAACAGTGGGTTATACTGCTTTAGCTGCGTTGCTCACCATTGGCGGAGTGATTTATTACTTGTCCAGTGAAGTGGATTTTGCCAAATTAAAGCAGCAAGAATTAGAGAATCAATCTTCTTCATTACTGGGCGAGCTATCTTCACTGCAAGAACTAAAAAATAATCTAGAACATGATTTACAAGAGCGTGAAGAAAAAATGCAGTTGGTTGCCGATCGATTAGGCGATCTCGAAAAAGTCTTAGGGGTAGAAGACAGTGGCGCGGAATTAGAATCTCGTTTAGACACGGCTGCGATTACCTCTTCGGTCAGAATGGTGATGTTAACCCAAATCCCCAGTGGTGCTCCTGTTCATGAAGCTCGAATTTCGTCAGGATACGGTAAGCGAACTCATCCTGTAACGGGTAAGGTACTTTTTCATCGCGGGCAAGACTTTGCGGTTAATATCGGTACTCCTGTCTACGCGCCAGCCGATGGGGTGGTGGAAGTCACTCGGGCGAGTAATCAAGGTTCGGGTAACTTTTTACGCTTACAACATGCTTATGGTTTTTCAAGCTCTTATTCGCACTTACAAAAGTTTGCGGTGAAAAGTGGCGATTTTGTACAAAAGGGCGATCTGATTGCTTATTCGGGTAATACCGGTCTCTCTTCTGGGCCTCATCTACATTATGAAGTGCGTTTTGTTGGTCGACCATTAGATCCCAAACCTTTTGTCGATTGGGGAATTAATGATTTTGAAAGTTTATTTAGTCAAGTAAGAGGTATTCGATGGGAATCTTTAGTAAACAAAGTCGAACTCAGAGTCAGCGCGCAGCTACAACTCTCATCGCAAAAGGCTGTTCAATTAGCGGACAACTCCGGTTAGAAGACAATATTCAAATCGATGGTCTTGTCGATGGACAACTGCATGTTATTAAGACGATTGTGGTTAGTGAAAGTGGCGCGGTAAATGGTGATATTTTTGCGCAACATGTGATCATTAACGGTGCATTTGAAGGCACTTGTCACGCCGACAAAATCGAGATTTTAAGTAAAGGGGTGGTTAATGGCACTCTGTATACTGACGATTTGAGTATTGAACAAGGTGGACGTTTTAATGGCATGACTCACCCTGCTGCAGGTGAAAACGTCACTCAATTAGTCGATGCAGTTGACGCCAAGGAAACCAAAAACACGAAAATCCACAAAGAGATAAAACCCGCGACCAAAGGCTCAAGTCTGTAATCAAAAGTCTGCTGGCACTTCAAAGGTCATTTTTTGATGATGATAGGGATGATAAAAGCTTAACTTCTGAGCATGTAGACACAGTCTTTCAGCGGCTTGCCCATACAGATCATCACCAACGATAGGAAAACCCAATCCATCAGGATGAGCGCAGTGGACGCGCAACTGATGGGTTCGTCCCGTATGAGGGTATAAATTTACTCGGGTTTGGCCTTGTTCAATCGCTACCTTTTCCCACCGTGTCTGCGCCGATTTTCCCGTCTCAAAGCAGACCTTTTGTCTAGGTCTATCGTCTAGGTCCGAGGCCAGAGGCAGCGCGATGTCACCGCTATCGTGCTCAAGTTCACCGGATAATAGAGCCACATACTGCTTGTCAATTTGCCGAGTGATGAATTGCTTTTGCAGCGATTTATTCGCGCGACGCGTTAGGGCAAAGACTAATAGCCCGGATGTCGACATATCTAAGCGATGCAAGACAAACGGACCTTCACAGTTAGGAAATTGCTCTGCTAAGCGGGTGAAAGCGGAATCTTTGATGTTCACTCCCGGCACAGATAAAAACTCAGCAGGTTTGTTGATAACGACTATCGCCTCATCTTGGTAGACGATCTCAATTTGTTTTCCCTCGGCAGGATTCACTAATAAGGGATTATCCTCTAACGGCATACCTTTGAGCATGTGTGCCAAAATCGGTTGGCACTTACTTTGGCATGCAGGATAAAACTTACCGTGCTGGCGGATCTCCGATTTCGGTGAGCTACCCCACCAAAATTCCGCTAAGGCAATCGGGGTTAATTGGTGCTGAAAAGCATAATGCAGTAATTTCGGTGCCGCGCATTCCCCAGCTCCTGCTGGAGGAACGGGGTTGGCACACTCGGCAAAAATAGCATTAAGGTTTATTTTCTCTCCGTACTGATTGAGAAAAAAATAATGAGAAAAGAGCTGATATTGTAAGCGCGCTGAACGTTGCTTACGCTCTTGTTTAAGCGTTGTGATGGTCTGATTGAGCTGGTTAAGTTCTTCATCTAACGCGGCGATTTTTTGCTGCCATTCAAGCTTAAGCTGTTTTAATTGCCATTTTTCTTGCACGCTTTGCTGAGCAAGTTGGTTGAACAGCGCTTGTTGTTCCGCTTTTGTTGCTTGGCAGGTCTGTAAAGCCTCGATGAGAGCATTGCGCGGCTCCGAGTTCATTAGCTGCTTAATTTGCTGATTTATTTCGGCGATATGGTTGGCTTCTGCGCTAAAAAATTCCGTCTGCGTAAAACGATCAAACACTGGAGGCACGAAGCCGGGAAGGTGATCTTGCTCGGCGAGCTGACCAGAAAACGCAGCGAGATATCCCAATTGCTGTTGAGCATTTTTCACCACTAAAACGCCAAACATTTTTCCGTGACCGTCACTTTGTTGTTCAATGCCAAAAGGGTGGACCCAATCATTTTGTGTTGTTAGATGAGTTTGTAACTGTTTGGCGGCAATCAGCGCTAAAGGATGTGGCTGATAACAAAACGGATAAGTGAAGCGTTCAGGTAATGAGATATTAGTAATGTCAGTGATAAATGGGGTAAAGCAATCGGCAGGCATAGTGAAGACAACGGTGGTTAAAAACAAGGGAGAGTTTACTGCGCTCGGCGTAAAAAGTCAGTATTTCTCCCTAAGCTTTAGCAAAACAACCTATTTACAGCATCGGTAACACAGACAGCAGCAATAATCCGCCCATGGCACCATTAAACCAACGGACATAGCGTGGATGATTCATCCACTGGCTTAGCTGCTTACCGGCCACCGTCCAGACGCTTACCGATGGTATATTGACCATCGCAAATACCAAGGCGATGACCATTAATTGTATCCAACTTGCCTGTTGGTTAAACACACTTACAGCGGTGAGCGCCATTGACCAGCCTTTCGGATTCACCCACTGAAAGAGTGCCGCAGCAGTAAAGGTCATCGGTTGATAACGCTGCGTTGTTTGTGAGGGGTTACTCAAGGCTATTTTTACGGCTAAATAGATTAAGTAGGCGGTGCAGATGATTTGCAGTCCGTATTGTAGCATTGGATAACGATGAAACAGTTCGGTGAGTCCAACACCAACCAGCAGCACCATGATACTGAATCCTAAAATAATGCCCAGCATGTGAGGAATGGTCCGTACAAATCCGACGTTGGCTCCTGAGGTCATGAGCATGATGTTATTTGGACCGGGTGAAAAAGTAGAAACAAACGCGAATGCGATGAGTGGTCCCCATTGTGTGTAATCCATGAGCGGCTCTTGTTAAGTAAATGATGAGAAAATAATAATGGTATTGTTGGGCAATATTGTGTTTATATTTGTTTTTAATGACTTCAATTAGCAATAAAAATGACTTATGGATAGATTTGACGAAAGAATATTGCAAGCGCTTCAGGCGGATGGGCGGATCTCTAATGTCGAGCTTGCCGAGCGGGTAGGGTTATCACCCTCAGCGACACTAAGGCGAGTGCAAGAGCTTGAGCGCAAGAAAGTCATTAAGGGTTATCGAGTGATCGTCGATAAAAGCCAACTTGATATTGGGTTTGTGGCGTATGTTGCGATTGGTTTGAATAGCCATACCAAAAAGGCACAACTCAGTTTTGAAGAGCACGTACGCTTTGCTAAAGAGGTGGTGGAGTGTCATAACATTACTGGAATGAATGAGTACTTACTTCGTGTTGAGACTAAAGATCTCAGTGCTTATAAGCGCTTTCATGCGGATGTGTTAGGTGAATGCCTAACGGTAAAATCCATTAGCACTATGGTCGTCATGGATTCTCCAAAAGATGCCCGCCAGTAGTGAGCATCTTTTCATCCTATTTTTAGTGTCCGAGAAACTAAAAAATACAGTGTTTCGCGTATGAAGTGGCTTGATTGGCTGTCCAATCGCCTTTTGGTTTCTCTTGCATATCCTCACACCACTCTTGACTGCCCACTTCAGTTTGTAATAAGCAGTGTTTAGCAAAATCCACCGCTCCTTGGGCGCTCCATTCACCTTTAGGTTTTTCACGCATCTCTTGGCACCAAGAGCTAGTACCTACTTCGTTTTCACAAGCAGCGAGAGCCAAGGTACTGAGCAATAATAACGCTAATTTTTTCATTGTTGATCTACCGATAAAGAAAACGTAAGTCATGATACCTAATTCGCCCTAGAACAAGCCATGCTTTCTGGTCATTTTTCTGTTTTTCCTACGGCAATTGCGGATATGACTCAGCCGATCATTGATTGGCTAATAAAAATCTCAGTGATCATTCTCACTGTTTATCCATCATCAAATATCGATAAAACGATCCAACTCACAGTCTGATTTTAATCTAGATGCAAAGCAAAAAAGTGACGTTATTATGCTATCGAAACGTTTCGATGAGTGTTTTGTCAATAAAAACTGTCGAGATGGGTCCTTGCTTCACCTCAACGTGCACTGAAATAAAGGTCAAATAATGAAAAAAAGTCTCCTCCTAAACGCAGAGCTCTCTTATCTAGTGGCAACGTTAGGTCATAGCGATGAAATTACGATTGGCGATGCTGGCTTACCGATTGACGATTCTGTACAGCGGATCGATTTAGCTTTAACGCAGGGTATCCCGAGTTTTTTGGATACGGTACGAGTCATCCTCAGTGAGATGCAAGTGCAAGCGGTGCTACTGGCTAACGAGTTTGCTCAAGTCAGCCCTGATTTACATAGCGAATTACTCGCTGAGTTACACCGCGAGCAACAGAAAACAGGCCAACCTATTGCGATTGAGTATCTTAGCCATGATGAGTTTAAAACTCGTACGGTTGCCAGCCGCGCGGTGGTAAGAACCGGTGAGTGTACACCCTATGCCAATGTGATTTTTCAATCGGGCGTGGTGTTTTAGCGTTCGATGTTGTGATTTAACGATAAGGAGGAGTGATGACTCAACCGATTTTAGCTCTCAGTCAGATTGATAAAGCTTTTCCTGGTGTGAAAGCGCTTGATCAAGCTTGTTTAAACGTCTATCCCGGTCGAGTCATGGCCTTGATGGGAGAAAATGGCGCTGGCAAATCGACCTTAATGAAAGTATTAACGGGGATCTACAGCAAAGATGCTGGCACCATAGAGTATCAAGGTCAACCAGCCAGTTTCAAAGGCCCTAGGGATTCTCAGCAAGCGGGAATCAGTATTATTCATCAGGAGTTAAACCTGATCCCGCAGCTGACAATTGCAGAAAACATCTTTCTTGGCCGAGAAAAAACCAGTGCTTTCGGTCGTATCTTGTGGCAAGAGATGTACGCGGAAGCGGATCAGCTGTTAGCCCGTCTTAATGTTAAACACAGTGCTAAAACCTTGCTCGGTGAGCTGAGTCTTGGTGAACAGCAGATGGTGGAAATCGCCAAGGCACTCTCCTTTGAGTCTAAAGTGATCATCATGGATGAGCCAACCGACGCATTAACGGATACCGAAACCGCCTCATTGTTTAAAGTGATTAATGAATTGCGCGACCAAGGTTGTGGCATCGTTTATATCTCTCATCGTTTAAAAGAAATTTTTGAAATTTGCGATGATATTACCGTGTTGCGAGATGGCAAATTCATCGGTCAATGCCAAGTCAGTGAGACCGATGAAGATGGTCTGATTGAAATGATGGTTGGGCGTAAATTAGAAGAGCAGTATCCACGTATTGACGTAGAGCCAGAAAATAAAGTTTGTCTCGAAGTGATAGGTTTGACCGGATCGGGGATTCATGATGTCAGCTTTACCCTGCGTCGAGGAGAGATTTTAGGTATCTCTGGCTTGATGGGAGCGGGGCGTAGCGAATTAATGAAGGTGATTTATGGCGCGCTGCCTTCTGAGCGGGGTGTGATTAATCTTAATGGCCGCACCATTAACCCCGTTAGTCCGCAAGATGGTTTAGCCAATGGTATTGCCTACATCTCAGAAGATCGCAAAGGCGATGGTCTGGTACTCGGTTTATCAGTCAAAGAAAATATGTCGCTGTGTGCCCTCGATAAACTGACCAAGGGCATACAAATTCAGCATGGCGCAGAAGCGACAGCGGTAGAAGATTTCATTCAACTGTTCAATATAAAAACCCCTTCTCGCAACCAGATCATTGGTCATCTTTCAGGTGGGAATCAGCAAAAAGTGGCGATCGCCAAAGGCTTAATGACCAGACCGAAGGTGTTGATTTTGGATGAACCGACACGTGGCGTTGATGTCGGTGCAAAAAAAGAAATCTATCAATTAATCAATAAATTTAAAGCGCAAGGGATGAGTATCATTTTAGTTTCATCGGAAATGCCAGAGGTGCTTGGTATGAGCGATCGAATTTTAGTGATGCATGAAGGGCGGATCAGTGGCGAATTTGATGTCAAGCAAGCCAATCAAGAAAATCTTTTAGCGTGTGCCGTTGGCAAAACCTTGAACGAGGAAGCAGCATGAATAGTAAAACCCTAAGTAATCAGACGCCAGACGGTGGTAAAAAGTGGTTTAGTAAAGCGTGGTTGATTGAACAAAAGTCACTGATTGCTCTGCTATTTTTAGTCGTTGTGGTGTCATTTTTAAATCCCAACTTTTTTACCGTCGACAACATACTGAATATTTTACGTCAGACATCGGTGAACGCGATCATTGCGGTTGGTATGACTTTAGTTATTTTAACCGCGGGCATTGATCTCAGTGTTGGTTCTGTGTTGGCCCTATGTGGTGCGTTTGCTGCCAGCCTGATTGCCCTTGAAGTTCCGGTTATGATAGCGGTACCAACGGCTTTGCTTGCTGGCGCGGCGCTAGGAGGTATCAGTGGCATCATCATCGCCAAAGGTAAGGTGCAAGCTTTCATTGCTACTCTCGTTACTATGACGCTGCTGCGTGGCGTCACCATGGTTTATACCGATGGGCGTCCTATTTCAACCGGCTTTACCGATACCGCTGATGCGTTTGCTTGGTTTGGTACCGGTTACGCACTGGGCATTCCTGTACCCGTTTGGATGATGGTGGTGGTATTTGCGGCGGCGTGGTACTTGCTCAATCACACACGTTTTGGTCGTTATATCTATGCCATGGGCGGTAATGAGTCGGCGGCGCGTTTATCCGGTATCAATGTTGATCGCGTTAAAATCGGTGTGTACGCCATTTGTGGTCTGTTATCGGCCTTAGCGGGCATCATTGTTACTTCTAGGCTCTCTTCTGCACAACCTACGGCAGGCATGGGCTATGAGCTGGATGCGATTGCAGCGGTTGTATTAGGCGGCACCAGCTTAATGGGCGGCAAAGGTCGGATCATGGGTACCTTAATTGGTGCACTGATCATCGGCTTTTTAAATAACGCATTGAACTTACTCGATGTGACCTCTTACTACCAGATGATAGCGAAAGCGGCGGTTATATTGCTGGCTGTGCTGGTGGACAATAAAAATAAGTAAAACGTGAACCTACCAGATGTAAGCGTGCTTTTGTCTGGTTCCCCCTACAAAAAAGGATGATTAACATGAAAAAACTTGCGACGTTAATTTCTGCTGCGTTGTTATCGGCTTCGGTATCGGTCTCAGCTTTTGCTAAAGACACGATTGCCATTGTCGTTTCAACCCTGAACAATCCATTCTTTGTCACCATGAAAGATGGTGCGGAAGCGAAAGCCAAAGACTTAGGCTATAACCTGATCGTTTTGGACTCGCAAAACGATCCGAGTAAAGAGCTGTCGAACGTAGAAGATCTCACGGTTCGAGGTGTAAAAGCGATTTTAATTAACCCAACCGACTCCGATGCCGTATCAAACGCTATCCGCCGAGCCAATCGCGCGAATATCCCTGTGGTAACCTTGGATCGTGGCGCGAGCCGTGGTGAGGTAGTCAGTCATATCGCTTCGGATAACGTAATGGGCGGAGAGATGGCTGGTCAATTTATCGTTGAAAAAGTTGGCGAAAAAGCCAAAGTCATTCAGCTCGAAGGGATCGCCGGCACCTCGGCGGCTCGTGAACGCGGACAAGGTTTTATGAATGCGGTTAAAGAGCGTGATATGGTTTTGCTTGCCAGCCAACCTGCTGACTTTGATCGCACCAAAGGATTAAACGTCATGGAAAACCTATTAGCATCAAACCCAAGCGTGCAAGCTGTTTTTGCGCAAAATGATGAAATGGCATTGGGCGCGCTGCGCGCGGTGCAAGCGTCTGGTAAAAACATTTTGATTGTTGGTTTTGATGGTACTGAGGATGGCATTGCCGCAGTAAAGCGTGGTCAATTAGGGGCAACGGTTGCTCAGCAACCCGACATGATTGGCGCTTTAGGGGTTGAAACTGCTGATAAGATCCTCAAAGGTCAGACGGTCGAGGCTTATCTTCCTGTGCCGCTGAAAATTATCAGTCAATAACTCACCTATCGTATACCTCGCTCTGAGTATAGAGCGAGGTTTTCTATCTTATAGAAGGATAATTCTTATGAACCAATTGGTGGTATTAGGTAGTGTCAATGCTGACCATGTTCTACAAGTCCCTACTTTTCCTCGTCCTGGAGAAACGCTTCATGGCCGAAATTATCAAGTCATCCCTGGTGGTAAAGGTGCAAACCAAGCGGTTGCCGCCGCGCGCTTAAAAGCGGATATTGGCTTTATTGCCTGTGTCGGTGATGATGCCTTTGGTATCGAAAGTTATGAACGTTTTAAGCTGGATGGAATGGATATTCGTGGTGTGAAAGTACAAGCGGATTGCCCAACAGGCATTGCGATGATCCAAGTTTCTGACCATGGTGAAAACAGCATTTGTCTTTCGGCTGAGGCTAATGACCGATTAACCGCAGAAGCGATCGAAGATGACCTACCACGTATTCGTGCCGCCAGCTACTTGTTAATGCAACTTGAAACACCGATTGACGGCATCATTAAAGCGGCGCAAGTCGCTAAACAAGCGAAAACGAATGTGGTGCTCAACCCAGCGCCAGCCCGTGAGTTGCCATCGAGTTTGCTCAGTTGTGTTGATGTGATCACTCCTAATGAAACAGAAGCGCAAGTGCTCACCGGCATTACCGTCACCGATGATGCTTCAGCCCAGCAAGCGGCAACAGTGTTACATCAGCAAGGCATTAAAATTGTTATTATTACCCTTGGCGCAAAAGGGGTTTGGTTAAGTGAAAATGGGCGTGGACAACTGATCCCCGGTTTTCGCGTCTCGGCCACCGACACCACCGCCGCGGGCGATACATTTAATGGTGCGTTTGTGACTGGCTTGTTAGAGAATATGCCTTTAGAATCAGCGATTAAGTTTGCTCATGCCGCAGCAGCGATTTCAGTCACCCGTTTTGGCGCACAAACGTCGATTCCGACTCGCCAAGAAGTGGATGAATTTTTAGCTCAGCATCAATAAGGGATAAGATGATATGGCAACCATGAAAGATATTGCACGTGTTGCAGGGGTTTCGACTTCTACGGTTAGCCATGTGATCAATAAAACTCGTTATGTCAGTGATGATATTGCCGAGCGAGTCAACAAAGCCGCGAAAGATCTCAATTACGCGCCTTCGGCTTTGGCGCGTAGTTTAAAAATGAATCGTACCCGTACCATTGGCATGCTAGTGACTACCTCGACCAATCCATTTTTCGGAGAAGTCGTTAAAGGGGTTGAGCGCAGCTGCTATCAGCAAGGTTATAGCCTGATCTTATGTAATACCGAAGGGGATAATCAACGTATGAAAGCGTCGATCAATACCCTATTACAAAAACGAGTCGATGGCTTAATTTTAATGTGCTCGACCTTAGAAGGCGAACGGATTGAAGTCTTTGAGCGCTATCCTGATATTCCAGTGGTGGTTATGGATTGGGGGCCAATGTTATTTGCCAGTGATAAAATCCAAGATAACTCGCTACGTGGTGGCTACATGGCGACCCAGTACTTAATTGAATGTGGTCATCAATCCATCGGCTGTATTACTGGACCACTGAGTCGTCATCAAGCGCAAATGCGCTATGAAGGTTATAAACGAGCCATGTTAGAAGCGGGCTTAACCATTAATCCTGATTGGATTATTGAGTCTGATTTTGAATGTGAAGGAGGCGCGCAAGCACTGTATCGATTGCAAAAAAAAGGGCCATTACCCAGCGCAATTTTTGTTAGTAATGACATGATGGCCATGGGGGTGATTCATGCCGCCAGTGACCTTCATATCCCTATTCCAGAGCAGCTTTCGATCATCGGTTATGATGATATTCATATCGCAAATTTTATGACGCCTTCCCTGACGACTATTCATCAGCCCAAATACCGTTTAGGTCAGGCAGCGATCGATACCCTATTAAATAAGCTTAAAAATCAGAGCCGCGAGCCTCAAGTGGTTCAACTAGAACCAACGCTGGTTGTCCGTCAGAGTGTGAAAGTGTTTAAGTAATACGGTAGATAGAAAAAAGCCATTAGAATATTCCCGCACGTTGGATCGTTTGTTGATTGATGACTCCTTGATAGTAGCCCTGTTCATTAATAACCGGTAAAGCCGTTATTTCATTTTGGCGCATAATAGAAAGAGCCTGATGGCATAGTGTTGAATGTATAATCACCGTTGGCTTGTTTGTCATTAATTGTTTGATATCTATGGTTAGTGAGACATTGCCATGCAGTGCTCGGCGTAAATCACCATCAGTGAATACGCCTTGGATCCTTTCTTCTTCTACCACTGCAATTAATCCTAATCCAGTCCTACACATGATCTCAATGACTTCGGTTAAGCAAGTTTGTGGTGAACAATAGGCAGTAGTATGCGTATCGGTCATCAGTTGATGGACCTGTGTTAACAGTCGTGTGCCCAGAGCACCTGCAGGATGAGAAAAAGCAAACTCTTCGGCGGTAAAATTATTTTCAGACATGACGGTTAAAGCAAGCGCATCCCCGATTAATAGGGTATTGGTAGTACTAGAGGTTGGAGCGAGGCCAAGCGGACAGGCTTCTTTTTCGACATGAATATCTAAAAGATAGTGACTATGCTTGGCTAGGTAACTATCGCGTTGTCCTGTGATGGCAATGATAGGAATACGTTTGTTAAGTAGTAGAGGTACAATCGTTTTAAATTCATTGGCTTCGCCAGAGTAAGAAATCAAAATAGCTAAGTCGTGTTCAGTCACCATACCGAGATCGCCATGTAAAGCTTCTGCTGGGTGAATAAAAAATGCTGCCGATCCCGTAGAAGCGAAAGTCGCCGCAATTTTTTTTCCAATATGGCCTGATTTACCGATACCAAAAAGAACAATTTTTCCTTTGCATTGCTGTATCGCGATGCAACTGTTGGCAAATTCCTTATCCAGCCTACTTTGAAGCCGGGATCCTTGTTCTAATTCCTGTTGAATGACCTGTTTACCACATTGAATCATACGTTCGGTTATTGTCATTTTCTCTTGTCCATTTTCATTTCTCATTTCCAATGGCTTTCAAGTGAAAGTCATTGTCTCAGTATTTCTTCGTATCCAACTTATTATTTCAATCCCACCAACAAAATGAAAGTTTAAATCTTGCTTATTTTTACTGTGAAAGTTTATTTTTGTGATCGCTTTCAATTTGATGAAAGTTTTATCTTTTAGTTTGAAAGTTATGGTGGGAGTATGTCTACGTGGTAAGACACAGTCACAATTAGATGAGGATCTAAAGATGGAATGGATAATTCATGGTGCGGAATGGTTTATTGGACTGTTCCAAAAAGGGGGCGATGTTTTCGTTAGCATGGTAACAGGAATACTGCCATTGCTAATTGCGTTGCTTGTGGCAATGAACGCCTTAATTCAGTTTGTGGGACAAGAGCGTGTTGAACGTTTGGCACAGCGTAGTGCAGGAAACCCGATATCTCGTTACTTAGTGCTACCCGTTATCGGTACCTTTATTTTTTGTAATCCGATGACATTAAGTCTTGGACGATTTTTACCTGAGCGTTACAAGCCTTCTTATTATGCGGCGGCATCGTACAGTTGCCACTCTATGAATGGCCTCTTCCCACATATTAACCCAGGTGAATTGTTTGTTTATTTGGGTATAGCTAGTGGATTAACGACATTGGGGTTACCGCTTGGTCCTTTGGCTGTCAGCTATTTACTGGTTGGGATGGTCACGAATTTTTTCCGCGGATGGGTCACTGATTTCACCACCATGATGGTTGAACGGCAACAAGGTGTTCAACTTGAAAGTGAAGTTCATTTCAAATAGAGGAAGAAGATAATGAATTACATTCAAATTGAAAAAGGTAATGGTGGTTGGGGTGGTCCTTTACGTTTACCGGTTGAGCCTAATAAGAAAATTATTTACATCACGGGCGGTACACGTCCAGCCATCGTCGATAAGCTAGCGGAGTTAACAGGATGGGAAGCAGTCGATGGTTTCAAAACCACCATTAGTGATGATGAAATTGCTGTAGCGATCATCGATTGTGGTGGAACCTTACGCTGTGGCTTATACCCTAAAAAACGCATTCCCACCATCAACATTCACTCCACAGGGCAAAGCGGTCCTTTGGCTCAATACATCACTGAAGATATTTATGTCTCTGGTGTTAGAGAAAAAAATATCACTTTGTATCAAGGAGAGGATGCACAGTCTGCCACAATCTCGCATGGTCTTGATGAGCAAGATGCAAGCCAGAGTAAATTTGATACGAGTAAAAAGCTGACTCAACAAAGTGATGGGTTACTGGCCAAAATTGGTATCGGTATGGGGTCTGTCATGGCTGTCTTTTTCCAAGCTGGTCGAGAAACGATTGATACCGTGTTAAAAACTATTTTACCTTTTATGGCCTTTGTTTCGATGCTTATTGGGGTAATTATGGCGTCAGGGCTTGGCGACTTCATTGCTCATTTTCTGACACCGTTGGCTCAGAATCCGCTCGGATTAATCACCTTAGCGCTGATTTGCTCCTTTCCTCTATTATCTCCCTTTTTGGGCCCGGGTGCGGTGATTGCACAAGTCATCGGTGTATTAGTGGGTACCCAAATTGGGTTAGGTCATATTCCGCCGCAATTAGCGTTACCGGCGTTATTCGCAATCAATGCACAAGCAGCCTGTGATTTTATTCCTGTCGGATTAGGTTTGGCTGAGGCAAAACCGAAAACGGTTGAAATTGGTGTGCCTTCTGTCTTGTATTCTCGTTTTCTGACCGGGGCTCCAACCGTCATGCTCGCTTGGTTTGTCTCAATGTTTATTTATCAATAAGGAGGCGAATGTATGTCTGCTCTTTATCAAGTACAAGTCGAACGAATTGGTGCTTTTGCCTATGAAGCTTTGGAAGATGACATGATGATTATCTTCAGCCAAATCGCTCCACAAGATGCTGCCGATTACTGCTTTATCCATAGTCACGATAGGTTGAAAGCACCGATTGAAGCTGGTTACACCTTAATGATTGGTCAACAACGCTATCCTATTACTTCGGTTGGTGAGGTAGTGAATCAAAATTTAGCTGAATTAGGCCATATAACGATTCGTTTCGATGCATTGGATCAAGCTGAGTATCCCGGTTGTCTTCATGTGAATGGGCAGAGGCCTACACAAATCCTTTGTGGAGAACAGATTGCCTTTTTTAGGCCATAACGTTTTGTTAATTATATGTTTTATATTCTAAGTAAGATGTCAAATAAAAGTTGGAGTGAATCATGGATAAAGTAGCATTAGTGGTTGGTGGTGGCCAAACTTTAGGTGAGTTTCTGTCTCAAGGGTTAGCAGCGGAAGGTTATACCGTCGCTGTCGCTGATCTGAATGAGTCGAATGCGCGATCGGTAGCAGAGCAGATTTGTCAGCAATATGGCGATAATAAAGCGATAGGAATTGCGGTAGATGCGACTCATGAAGCGAGTGTTTGTCATATGGTTCAGCAAATTGATGAGAGGTTTGGGCGCGTTGATCTTCTGGTTTACAACGCAGGAACCGCAACCGCGGCTAAAATTGATCAATTTCCACTCGATGCATGGCAGCTTTCGATTAACGTGAACCTGACGGGTTATTTCTTATGTGCACGAGAAGTTTCTAAGATCATGATTAGAGAAGGGAGAGGAGGCCGCATAATTCAAATTAATTCTAAGTCTGGTAAAGTGGGTTCAAAACATAACAGTGGCTATTCTGCGGCCAAATTTGGTGGGGTTGGGCTAACGCAATCATTGGCACTGGATCTAGCAGAGCATCAGATTACGGTTCACTCTTTGATGCTGGGTAACTTATTAAAAAGCCCGATGTTTCAGTCTTTGATTCCGCAGTATGCTAAGAAACTGGGAGTGGCAGAGTCTGAAGTGGAACAAATTTATATTGATAAGGTTCCGTTAAAAGCCGGTTGTGATTATCAAGATGTTCTTAATGTTTTAAGCTTTTATGCTAGCGATCGTGCAGCATACTGTACTGGCCAGTCGATCAACATTACTGGCGGACAAGTGATGTTTTAATCCTCCCCCAGGATTTTAGTATCAGCATGCTTCTGAGGTATTTGGGCGAGCTTTGCTTGCCCTTTTTTTAAATGATGAGGGTAACCAAATGGATGAAACAACATGGTTAATCGTATTGGCTTTGTGTGCTTGGAGTGGGCAGATAGCACTGGGTTTTTTGCAAATCAGAGCATTCAATAGGATGCTGCAATCTCTAGCAAAACAAGGTCAAGTCAAGATTGGTAAAACTCGCAGTCGCTGGAAACCTAGAACCATTGTGGTTTTAGTCGAAGATGAATATAAGCGTATCATCGATGCTAAAGTCATGCGGGGAATCACGATTTTTGCAAGACCAAAATCGCTGCCTGATTTGATTGGCTTAACATCGCCGATTAAAGATGAGCAAGTCAAGCACTTAGATAAACGATTGCAAGAAGCGATAAACGTCGCATTTTCAAAGTAATCGATAACGCTCTGGGATTGTTTCTTTCAATGTGAAAGTTTAATGTTAAACTAGTCTCAATGTAATCGTTAAGTGAATGATATGAATCTAGATAATAGAAGAGAGCAGTTACTGAATTTTTTGCGTCGCCATGGTAAAACATCCGTTAATGAGCTGGCAAAAATTTTCAAAACGTCAGGAGCAACTATTCGAAGTGATTTACGATCATTAGAAGAAGAAGCCTTAGTTATTCGTCGCTATGGTGCTGCCGAAGCCTGTCAAACGCCACTTGTTCATCATGAAGACCGCTCAATGGATGAGAAGCAGAGCGTTAATTTGGAAATGAAGTGCCAAATAGCTCAAATGGCTGCTAGCCTTGTTCATGAGGGTGAATCGATAATTTTAGATTGTGGTAGTACAACATTACAGATGGTGCCGCACTTTGATCGATTAGCCTCACTGACTCTGATGACGAACAGTATGCACATTGTAAATGCGATGGCTGATTTAGAGACAGAACATACCGTTCTCATGCCTGGTGGTACCTATCGACGTAAGTCCGCTTCTTTTCATGGTCAAGTTGCAGAGCAAGCATTTCAGCATTTTTCATTTGATAAACTTTTTATTGGTGCTGATGGCTTTGACTTAAAACAGGGGACAACAACGTACAATGAGGCTTATCAAGTCAGTCAAGCCATGTGCGATGCTGCAAATCAAATTATTGTCGTAACAGATTCAAGTAAATTTGGTCGTCGTAGCCCTAATGTCGTGGTTCCTTTAGAAAAAATAGATATTCTCATTACCGATCATCGTATTTCAACCGAATGTGTGGAGTCACTTGAGCATAAAGGGATCCGCGTGATTTGTGTTGGAGAGTCGTCATTTATAAAAAGTTAACATCATTTTTGTTTTACTACTTTTGAAATGAAAATTCTCGTGATTAGTTTCACAGTTCCCCTTCTTCTCTCTTTTTAAAATTGTCAATTAGATGAACACTCTCTGCTGAGTTGTTGGGCGAGAGTAATGTATGGACTGGATACTGTTTGGGGCAGATTGGTTTATTGGTCTGTTTGAAAAAGGTGGGCAGGTTTTCATGACAATGGTCACGGATGTCCTCCCACTGCTTGTTTGCTTATTAGTTGCAATGAACACACTTATGCGTCTCTTTGGTCAACATAGAATAGAGAGCATTGCGCAAAGAAGTGCATCTAATCCACTTTCTCGTTACTTACTGTTGCCAACCATTGGGACTTTTGTATTCTGTAATCCAATGGTGCTGAGTTTAGGCCGTTTTTTACCTGAAAAATACAAGCCCTCGTTTTACGCCTCGGCATCGTATTCATGTCATTCAATGAATGGCATGTTTCCTCATGTTAATCCCGGAGAACTTTTTATTTTTCTCGGCATTGCTGCTGGGATAACTCAACAAGGTCTTTCTTTAGGACCGCTTGCGATTACTTATTTATTGGTCGGTTTAGTCAGTAATTTTGTGCGTGGATGGGTAACTGACTTTACTACGATGTGGGTTGCCAAACAGCAAGGGGTAGTCCTTAGCGATCAAGTGAAAATCATTAAAAATGGTAAGCCTTCATGAAAATGCTGCAGGTCAATGCTGGATCCGGTGGTTGGGGCGGTCCGTTATTTATTCCTATTCAGCCTCAGAAAAAAATCCTTTATATAACCGCTGGTACGAAACCCTCTTTTATCGACGAAATAGTCAACTTAACCGGGATGGAGAGCATTGATGGTTTTAAACAGCATATTGACGATGATCAGATCGCTTGTGTAGTGATTGATTGTGGAGGAACACTGCGTTGTGGTTTATACCCTAAAAAAGGCATTCCTACACTCAATATTCATGCGACCGGAAAAAGTGGTCCTTTGGCGGAGTATATAACTGAGGGCAATTATGTCTCTTCAGTTTCTTCTGACTGTTTTCAGCTGATTGAAGAGCAACAAGAAGAGCAAGTGGTGTTGAATACAACTCTTGAGCAAACAAATTTTGATATTAATCGTAAACTGTCTCAGCAGAGTCATGGATTATTAGCCAATATTGGTATGGGAATGGGATCCGTCATGGCCACGCTTAATCAAGCTGGCCGTGAGACTATTGAAACCGTCATAAAAACAATTCTTCCATTCATGGCCTTTGTCTCTATGTTGATCGGAGTTATTTTGGCTTCTGGTCTGGGAGATCTTGTGGCACAAGGATTAGCGCCATTGGCGGATAATCCGCTGGGACTCATTACCTTGGCATTAATTTGCTCTTTTCCTTTATTATCGCCATTTTTAGGACCAGGGGCAGTTGTTGCTCAAGTGATAGGGGTATTAATAGGAACACAAATTGGCATTGGCACTATTCCACCTCATCTGGCTTTACCTGCATTGTTTGCGGTCAATGCTCAAGCGGGTTGTGATTTTATTCCAGTCGGGTTAGGGCTTGCTGAGGCAGAAGCTGAAACCGTACAAGTGGGCGTTCCGTCTGTACTGTATTCTCGTTTTTTGACCGGAGCGCCGAGCGTGTTACTGGCTTGGTTCGTTTCGTTTTCTATCTATCAGTGAGTCAGTAATGTACCAGTATATCGCGAGTATTGAACATATTGGTGAACAAGCTTTAGATGCCCTGAAAGATCATATGATGATTCTATTTGGCCTAAATGCACCGCAAGAGGTAAAGGATTATTGTTTTGTTATTCGTAACTATAGTCAGCTTAATAGCAGTATTAACTTAGACAGTACTTTATTAATAGGAGAGCATGCCTATATCGTCACTGCAGTCGGTGATGTAGCCAACCACAATTTAGCGACTCTGGGCCATGTAACGTTGAAGTTTGATGGGAGTGCTCAACCCGAGTTACCGGGCACTATTCATCTACTTGGACCGACACTGGGTAAAATACAATGTGGTGATATCATCATCTTTGGTTGATCGGATAATCGAGCTATATTCAGATTGCTTAATGGACCGATGCTATTTACGCAAAAGTCTGACTTTTTGGGTGGACAATAACTAAGCAAACTTACCAGATAAGTTTTTTAAACGAAAATCTTTAGTTGTTTAAATCTTACATTCCAACGAATGAATTTTATCAAATCGTAAAACATAAGCCCGAAGTATTTTCGGGCTTATGTGGTTAAACAGATGGTTCAGTCAGTGTTTATTGTGCGGCTTCTGCAGCTTCTCTGGCATCTTTTTCTTTGTGGAAGGCTCTTTCTCCGACAAAGGCATAGAGCAAACAAACAATAGACAAAATGCACGATGCAACAAGGATAAAGAATCCGCCATCCCAACCAAAATGGTCAACCGTATAACCTAAGATGGCGTTAGCGGCGACGGCACCACCGAGATAACCAAACAGCCCTGTCAAACCTGCTGCGGTTCCTGCGGCTTTCTTCGGTGCTAATTCAAGCGCATACAGCCCAATCAGCATTACTGGGCCATAAATTAAGAAACCGATAGCGATTAATGCAAGCATATCAACGGTTGGATTACCGGCTGGGTTAAACCAGTAGACCAATACGGCTAGGGTTACTAAAACCATAAACAGAATACCTGCCGGGGCGCGGCGACCTTTAAAGACTTTATCTGAGATCCAGCCGCAGAGTAGGGTTCCGGGAATGCCCGCCCACTCATAGAGGAAATAAGCCCATGAAGATTTATTCACCGTAAAGGCTTTAGCTTCTTGCAAGTAAACTGGAGCCCAGTCTAATACACCATAACGAATGAGGTAGACGAACGCGTTAGCAATCGCAATCGCCCATAACAGTTTGTTATTAAAAACGTACTTAAAGAAAATCTCTTTCGCTGTCATCTCTTTTTCATGAGATTTATCGTAATTTTCTGGGTAGTCATTTTTATACTCTTCAATCGGTGGTAAGCCGCAAGATTGTGGAGTATCGCGCATGGTTAACCAAGTAAATAGCGCGACCAGCAAGGCAAAGAAAGCCGGAACGTAAAAAGCCGCTTTCCAGTCACCACTGAAGGCCCATAAGCCTAGGATAAAAATAGGACCAATCAGCCCGCCACCCACGTTATGGGCGACGTTCCACACCGAAACAATTTCTCCGCGCTCTTTACGTGACCACCAATGCACCATAGTTCGACCACAGGCAGGCCAGCCCATCCCTTGGAACCAACCATTTAAGAACAGTAAAATGAACATCGCGGTAATACTGCCCGTAGCCCAAGGCATAAAACCAAAACAGAACATCACTAAGGCGGATAAAACCAAGCCTGCCGTTAAAAAGTAACGAGGGTTGGAGCGGTCAGACACGTTGCCCATTAAGAACTTGGACAGTCCATAAGCGATAGAAACCGCAGCCAGTGCGACCCCCAGATCACCACGACTAAAACCTTGTTCAATCAAATAAGGCATCGCTAAGCTAAAGTTTTTACGGACTAAGTAGTAACCGGCATAGCCGACAAAAATACCGATAAAAAGTTGCCAACGCAGACGTGAATAGGCGCTATCCACTCGTTCTGCAGACAGTCGCTCAATGTGAGCGTGTGGTTTAAAGATCCCAAACATAATGGCCTCGTAATGGTAAGCGTTCACCGAGGTATCTTGACTTACCATGCCTGAAGAAGCATGTGCAGTTTATAGATCAAAAACGTTCGGGTACGGTTTCTTCTCAACGACTGACGTGATGATTTCACTCAGAACTGACAT